>NZ_LZZL01000140.1:0-9213 GCF_002006495.1 Clostridium sp. BL-8 | reverse complement strand
TCCAAATTTAACAGATTTAGTTTTAATTAGTCAAGATGAAACATTGAGTGGTTCAACTGTGGAAGATGTAAGGGATAAAGAGTTAAGGGCAGAAGTTGAAACTGCTAGGGGAACATATTCTAATTTAGGAGCGAGGTTAGATGGAATTGATGCATCGGTTTTAGAAGTTCAGGATGCTATAAATCCTATTGACTGTGGAATTTTTTAAAAAGATAAAAATAATTAAATGAAAGAGAGAGTGATATGAAATGGCACAAACATTAAAAATTAAAAGAGGAAATAATGCAAATTTAGGTAGTTTAACATTGGAAGCTGGTGAACCAGCATTTGTATTAGATACAGGGAAACTTTATGTGGGCAATGGCAGCGATAAAGTCTTAATTAATCCAGACATACCAACAAATTCAGAAAGCTCGGATAAATTAAATACAGCTAGAACAATTGCCTTAAGTGGTGATATTACAGGAAGTGTTTTATTTGATGGAAGCAGCGATGTAACAATAGTAACAACTGAAAAAGCATCTGGAGTAATTGCAGGAACCTATACTAAGGTTACAGTTGATAAAAAAGGTAATGTAACAGATGGTTCAAACTTAACAGCAGATGATATACCTTCATTGACATTAACTAAAATTAGCGATGCTGGAACAGCTGCATCTAAAAATGTAGGGACTGCCTCAGGAAACGTACCTGTATTAGATAATAGTGGAAAATTAGACTCGAGTATATTACCAGCAATAGCTATAACAGATACTTTTGTTGTAGCAACAGAAGCACAAATGTTGGCATTAAATGTACAAGTAGGAGATATTGCAGTAAGAACAGATTTAAGTAAATCTTTTATATTAAAAACTGCTGATGCAACTGTATTAGGCCATTGGCAAGAATTACTTACTCCAGTTGATTCAGTATTAAGTGTTGCAGGAAAAACAGGTGTAGTTGTTCTTAATTCATCAGATGTAGGACTTGGAAATGTAACAAATGAATCAAAGCAAACAATGTTCACCAATCCAGTATTTACAGGAGTACCAGTAGCACCAACAGCAGTAAAGGGAACTAGCACAACGCAAATTGCTACTACTGACTTTGTAACTAAAGCTCTTGGAGATAAGACAAGTATATCTGGAAATGCTGGAACAGCTACAAAATTAGCAAATCCGATAAACATATCATTAGTTGGAGATGTGACAGGTTCTGCAAGTTTTGATGGATCAGCTAATATTTCAATAGCAGCAACTATAAAGAACATAGATGGCGGAACATTTTAATAGAGAAGATAAAAAATGCAAGGAGGAAAGGTAAATGTCAAATAAAATACAAATTAAAAGAGGACTAAAAGCCAATTTACCAATTTTAGATGCAGGAGAACCAGCGTTTACGACTGATACAAAGGAATTTTTTGTGGGAGATGGAAAAAGTAATATTGAATTTGCTAAACAAGCAGATTTAGAAGTAATTGATAATCAAGTATCAGATTTAAATTTTCAAACTGCAGGTGGAACAGGAACAGCAATAACTCTAAAAATAAATCAAACAATGGCAAATGGATTGGCTGTAACATTTATCGCAAGTACCAATAACAGTGGGGCTGCCACAAATATAAATGGAAAACCACTTTATAAACCAAATACTAAAACAGTTCCAAATCTCATAGCTGGAAAGGCTTATACAGTTTGGTATAACTCAACAAGTGATTGTTTTTTTATCAAAGCTAGTGCTGAAGGAAATACCATTGCTGCTCATGTACTAGCAGGAGATACGTTCAGCAATGATAATGATACTGGATTGGTTGGTAGTCTTGATTTAAGCAATTTAGTTTCTGGAAATATAAGAAGTGGAGTGACTATAAATGGTGTAAGTGGTAAGTCTACAGTAGTTGATACAGCAGATGCAGTACTAGATCCTCAATATTTATTAAATGGTTATAGTGGATATGATGATGGGGTGAAGAAAAATGGAAGCATGACAAATCTTGGATCATCACAAACTGCTACGGATACATGGACAGATGGAGGCGGAACACTAGTATTTAGAGTGCCATCTACTGGAGCTTTTACAGGTGTGGTAAATGGATATAAACCAGAAGTAAACAAATGGGATGGTAATTTTGTTGCAGCTAATATAGTTAATGGTGTACCTATATTTGGATTAATGGGCAGCGGTTCACCGTCAGGGTTTAAAAACTATACAAAAGGGACAATAACTGCAAATGGTTATAAAGCTTCAACTTATACTGTTACTTTAGGTTTTCAGCCATATATTGTAGTAGGTGTAATGTGGGGTACTGGTAGCGGTTCAAATCACTCTCCTAGTATGTGTATGGCTTGGCTACGACCTAATGATTATAATAATCCTTATTTCCCATACAATGGAAATGTGAGTGATTTTTATGAATCAAGTACTAATGCACAAGTTACAATAAGTGGAACTACACTCACATTTACGGAAAAAATAAATTGGGCTTCAGCTTATTTTACATGGGAAGCATGGGGATAATATAAGGGAGGAATTCAAATGCAAATTAAATCTAAGGTTTATTACAACGTTGTGAGTGGTCAGGTATTACTTATAACATCTGAAATGGAAGGTAGTTGTGAAGAAACAACAAAGGAGCAAGATATGTTAGTGTATCCAGAGCTTGTGGGTAAAGATAGCTCAACTATTGATTATATTGAATTGCCGTATGGATCAATAATCCAAACTTTTAATTTAGCTAAATCTTATACGATTGATGTAAAAACTAAAAAATTAAATGTTATATACTATACACAAGACGAGTTAACAGCGATACAGCAACTATTAGAAATAGAAAAGAATAAAGTTATAAATGGTGGAATATAAAATGAATACAATTTAAACGTTACTAGGAAACATACTAAAGAATAGGATTAATGCAGAATTAAAGAAAGCTGTTGCAGAATACAATTCAAAAAACTATGGATATTTTCTTAGCAGAAGATAAAATTACTACAGATCAATATGCAGAATTTACAGGTTTAATTAATCCAACTACAACAGATAGCACAAATACTGATTCAAGTAAAGTAAAATAAATATCTATATAAGGAATATGAGGATAAAAATGTTTAATAAAGAAAAAGTTTATTCTAAGGACGACTTGTTTAATCTAAAGAAAAAATGGAACTAAAGTATTTGAAATTAATCATAGGACAAACAAAGCACTACTTAATGGTGAATTTGAACTATATAAGGTTATTCAAGAAATTGAAGAAATACGAGAAATTCAAGCTAATGGAAGTTTAAGTTGGAGCAACGGAGCAATAATGGTAGAAATGGTAAAATCAAAATAAATTTAAAAAGAGCTGTGCACTAAATAATTAGTACATAGCTCTTTTCATAAGGGATACACAATGGAAAAAATAGGCGCATTAATTAAATAAGAAATTTAAGCATAGATTAAGACTTTTAGGAGTCTTTTTTTATGCTTATTTTTATAAAAAGTTTGAAAAAAGGGTGGTGAAATATGGATATAACAACAATTGGAATTTTTTGCACTGCATCTGGAGCAATAATCGGATTCTTAGGGTATAAAAGAACGGTCACAAAAGACATAAAAGAGGAAAGTAATACTCAAACAAAGCTTGAAATGCAACTTAATTATATTTCTAGAGGTGTTGATGATATTAAACTGGACATGAAAATGCAAGACAATAAAATCAATGGAGTTATAGAGAGAGTTGCAAAAGTAGAGGAATCAGCGAAATCGGCTCACAAGAGGCTAGATGATATAGAAAAAGGAGAAATGTAAAATGAAAGAATTATTAATTAGTCAAGTTGCACCAGTAGCCGCTACTGCAGTAGTAGCAATTTTAGTAGCGCTTATTAAAGCCATTGGAGGTGCAACAATTGAAGTATTGGCCAAGAAGAAAGAAGAAATTGAACAAAAGATTAAGGCAACAGGACATGAAGAAGAATTAAAAACTGCAAAAGAAGTATGGGACATAATAGAAGAAAAATATAGAATTACAGAAAATGCAGCTCAAGTTCTAGAATCTAAATCAGATGAATTTGATAAATTACTACTTCAAAGAATACCAGGTCTATCTCAAGAAAATATTGACGATTTAAGGCAAGCTATAGCAGGACAAGTTAATGCTGGAAAGCAAGTTATATTAACTAAAGAAGATGCAATAAAGCAATTACAAGAGTCTAATACTACTTTACAGACAGAGAATTCATCTCTTAAAGAACAGTTAAACAAAGTTCAAGCTTTAGTAGGGGAAACACAAACAGGAAGCAATTAGTAAAAGGTGTTCGTTAAGAACACCTTATTATATTTTATTAAAGAAAGGAATTGATTTTAATGAAAATCGGATTAAGAGCAGGACATTCAGATAATTGTGAGGGAGCAGTTGGAATAGTAAATGAGCATGATCAAATGAAAAGTTATTATACAGCAGTTAAATCAGTATTCGAGAAATATGGACATACAGTAATAGATTGTAATTCAAATGCTAATACAGAGAATGAAGAATTAAGTGAAGGTGCAAACATAGCTAATAGTAATAATGTAGACTTTTTTGCAAGTCTTCATATGAACTGTTTTGATACTAATGCACATGGATGCGAAGTATTAGTATCAAGTGCATCAAGCGGTGCTTATCCAGTAGCCCAAAGATTGGTTCAAAACTTTAGTGAATTAGGATTTTTTAATAGAGGAGTAAAATTTATTAAGGATTATGAGATGAACCACATTTCAGCACCAAATATAATTTCGGAAATCTGTTTCTGTGATTCACAGGTAGATATTGATATTTATAATGAGTATTCATGGGAGCAATTGGCTTATGTATTTTGTAATGCAATAGATTCTAATATTCCAAAAGAAATAAAATATAATGATAAGAAAGACACTGGATATGTAGTTACTAATTATTTACCTAATGGGAATAAAGGTGATGGAAGCTTTGAAGGTGTAGATCTAGATTATGTATTAAGTTACCTCAAAGATGTTAAATGCTATGCTAGAGGAAATGAGAAAGGCGTATGGATTGAAACGCAAGTATTGCCAATAGATAAGTGCAATGAATTGAAGAATACGCTTGGAAGTTGGTTTTATGCTATAGAGTAATTTTTGTAAGAGGAAATCTCGTGCTAGTTATTGCTTGTAAATAGTCCAATATTAAAACGTACTATAAACGTACTTAAAATTCCTATATTACACTATATGCAATTTTTAAACATATAATATTAAAAGAGATAACTGATATAAATGGTGAAAATGTAAGAAATATAATATCGTTATTGTTCCCACACTTTTCCCACAAAAGTTATAGATTTAAATAAGTTGAGTCAAATTTGTATAAGCTTGAAGCTAAACATATGCAGTATATAAAGCAAAATAAATTATAATAAATTTTAAAACAACTAATCCAGAAGTCGTGGGTTCGAATCCCACCAAGTGCACCAAACATGAGAAATACCAATGGATTAGAATTATTAGGTATCAATAGGAACATAGCTATTGAGTTAGGATATAGCTCAGACAGATTTCAAAGAATGGTGAAATCATTAAGAATATACATGAGATGTGATCTAGGCGTAATCAGAGAACAAGGTGTTTCATTAGTTACTGCGACAACAGCTTAATATTAATATAACTTAATATCAATATAGTAATAGGTGCAAGGATTAAAACCCATGCACCTATCTTTTTTTATACTACTTTAGTACACATAATGAAAGAGTTTTCGACGCTCTATATAATATTATATCACATGGGGAGGCATTTGTATGTTAAAGAGTTGCTCCAGGTGCGGGAGAGTATACGAGCATAATCTTAAATGTCAGAGCATTATAGTATCGAGGATAAAGCTTGACACAATAGCCAATAAATTTAGAAGTACCCAGGAATAGAAACGGAAAAGAAATAATATTCTAATACGTGATAATGGCTTATGTCAGCTATGTAGTAGAAACTTATATAATACTTTCGGACGGATCTATAATCATAAGATCATTGAGGTTCACCACATAGAACCAATAGCCGAGGCATCGTATGGCCTGCGGTTAGATGAAAGCAACTTAATAGCATTATGTACTTACCATCATAAGATGGCAGACAGGGGAAAGATACCAAGGGAAGTATTAAATGATATGATTGAATATTATACATAATTTAGCAATGATGTTATAATCAAGCTATAAAGTATAGTTTGATTAGGAGTTGTTTAGTAAATGAAAAATAGGCTGAAAAATGCTGTACAATATTTATGTAAAAGATTAATCCAATCTCCATTACTGCTTGGATGGATTATTCTTGGAACTATTATTGAAGTTATAAGGAATGGATATAAGGGATTTATAGTTACTATTATTAATTTGATTCTATTGACAATTTTTACGATAATAATAAAAGTCATGAGTAATGATTCAACAATTAAAGTTACTAAAGAAATAAGACATCCAAAGTTTGAATTGTTTTGTGGTGTGCTATTTTATGTTTATTCAATTATTGTTATCTGTACATGTTGGGGGCAAGCTAAAATACCATATATAAGCTTAGGAATTACAAATTTGATTTCAATTATAGAAAAAGGTGTTTTTAACCTGGGGAAAATAGGAATACCAGAGTGGTTTTTAGGGGAATTAAGGAATGCATCAGTTAATACTGCTTTATTTTTAGTTCCGATTGTTATTTTGTTTATATGTTTAGGTTACGGATTTAAAAAAATGGGGTTTGTATTTACAAATTTTAATTTAATACTTATATTATTAGGTTTAACTATTGTTTTAGGATTACCATTTGGAGTTCTATTTCAACAACCATTTTATAAAACAATAATTATGTTTTTTATAACAATTTTTATTAATGCATTGCAAGAAGAACTTATTTATAGAGGTTATCTTTTGCCGCGGTTTGAGGTTATATTAAAAAATTCAATTAATGCACTGGTCATTGTGGCAATTTTGTTTAGTATGAGTCATGTACCATCTGAATTAGCCAGAGGTATGAATATTTATGATGCCATATTAAGTCAATTAAGTATAGTATATCCTACTGGACTAATTTGGGGTTATCTCTATTTAAAAACTAGAAGTATTGTCCCAGGGATTGCTTGGCATGCCTCTAATACAATTTTAGGAATTATGTTTGGCATTGCGCAATAGAATTATTAACACTACGAGTTAGACAAATTATCAATTCATAAAAATAAATAATAAACTAAAATATTGCATTATTTAATGAATTTGTAATATTTTTTAGTCCCCCCTATGAGTTTGATATTGTGGAAGAATATCTCAGCGCCACACAGCTCTAAATTAAACACACAATTTTCCCTAAATGAAATTTTGAGAAAATATTTTTTTACATAATATAATATAATTTATATATAATAGTAAAATATAACGAAATAAGGAATCTTTTTAAGAAATGGGGAAATTAAATGAAAACACTGATATTAAATGGTTCACCGAGAAAAAATGGTGATACTATGACTTGGATAAATGAATTTATTAAGAAATTAGATGGAGAATATAAAATTGTAAATGCGTATAATTGTAATATAAAACCTTGTATAGATTGCAGATACTGTTGGAAAAACGATGGATGTTGCCAGAATGATGAGATGCAGGAAGTATATAGCTATATACAAGAATGCGATAATATTTTAATAGCATCACCGATATATTTTTCCGAACTGACAGGGCAGTTATTAGCAATAATGAGTAGATTACAAACTTATTGGTGTGCAAGATTTTTTAGAAATGTAAATCCAATAGATAAAATAAAGAAAGGAGGGATATTATTAGTTGGGGGTGGAGATGGTTCTATGAAAAAAGCCACAGATACAGCAGAGTGTTTATTACATAAAATGAATGCTGAATCAATTGGAGCAGCATATTCACATAATACAGAAGATATTTCGCCTATTGATGATAAAAATGCCATTGAAAATATGAAAAAGATACTAATACAATTTAATGAATTAAGATAACAATTTTCTTGAATTGTGTATCAAACCCCAAAAACACATTATTCTAAAATGAAGGATATGTTTTTTTTGCACAAATTTCAAGAAAGGAGGGCGGATAATTTGGCAAGACCAAGCAAAAGCGTTGTGGTGTATTAATTTTTTAAGAGGTTTAACCTAGAATAGGGGGGCTTAAAATAATATCAGTACATTAAGTTCACTAAAAATGGATATTTAAGAATAAGAAGAGATATATTAATATAGATTGCTGAATAACTAATTTTTACAAATAGTTGCTTAAGAAAATATTTTTAGGAATTATTGATTCTAAGGATATTTTCTAGATTTTATTCCTTGAAGTTTTTTATTAAATTCATCTATTAAGTAAGTTAATAAAACCCATTTTATATGACGTTCGTATCATGAGTGCCCATAGAGTCTCAGATTTTCCAAGTTATATAAGCCTTTTAATACGGAAAATAATTGTTCTATTTTTAATCTGTTTTTATATAATTTAATCCCTATGGGAGATTCGAGAAACAAAGCATTTTCATAGCGTCTATCAGTAAACGACTCAATACTTTTAGCTTTACGCATATTCACATCAGTTAAAAAATTAAATTCTAGGTTTGAGGCAATTTCAAACCATTCTGCTGAGTCATATGCTGTATCTGCAAGTATTAAAAAAAGGTTATAAATTTTAGCTTCATATAATAAATCAGAAACTTGATTATCATGAAGATGAACAATCATTTAAGCAACTGTTAGAGATAGTTGAAGAATATTATGGACTAGATGCTAAGATATTTTAATTTGCTTTATTTTTAATAATTTTATATAAAATAAAATGAAGTATAACACTAAATATATAGTTTGGGTATACTCAATATATAGAAAAATAGTATTATGATGGGAAAGATAATGGCCATTTATATAGACAACTATAGCCGGTGTATCAATATTAATAAAAACTAGTATTATGAAGAAATATTAAGAAATATAAGAATAATTTTAGAAAATAGTAATGGTATAAATAAATGAAGTGGTAGTATAGATGATAAGATAAAACACGTCGCTGAGAGCGGAAAACAACTTAAATTAATATTTGAAAAGCTCTAAAATAAAGAGTTGAAAAAGAATTTTAAAAAGTTGTTGACAAGCTCGAAAGTAGATGATACACTGAATAAGCTGTCGAGAGTGACAGAGACTTACAAAAGTAAAACAACGAAAGTTGTGAAAGAAAATGGTCTTTGAAAATTGAACAGAAAATAATAAG
>NZ_LZZL01000139.1:0-9316 GCF_002006495.1 Clostridium sp. BL-8 | reverse complement strand
AAGCTAAAAAAGGAGCTATCGCTGACGAATTTTAATCCGCTAATGCGACAGCACCATTTTTTTAAGGATTACTTACCAAGACATAATAAAAAACTATTATGGAAATATACTTTTCATAATCATGTTCATGAAAAGACAATATTATAAATCAAATGTTATAAATTCGGATTAAAAAACTGAATAATTTCTATTTATAATACAAAAAACTATTACATAACACTATTCTATTAATAAAATTAATTTTCTAAGAATCAGGTGGTTCTAATGGCTAATGAGACTTTATCAAATTATTTTATTCTTTTAATATTAATTCCAGTATTATGTGGAACTATATCACGATATCTTACTCTAATCATAGACTACAGGCAATATCCAAGTTATCCAAACGGGTATCTTATAAATTTAGTAACTGGATTCATTTCTTCTGGAATAGGCGCGATTGCAATTCCTGCTTTACTTGAAAAGAACTTTGAAGCAGTTACCTTTCTTGTTCTTGCTACAGAACAGTTTCGAGAAGTACGACGAATAGAGAAAGAGAGTCTCGAGGCTCTTGATGATGTTGAACATGTTTTTAGAGGAGAAGCTTACATTGATGGTATAGCCAAAACTTTTGAAGCAAGAAATTACTTTTCATTAATAGTAGCTTTCATAACCAGCTTAACAATGCATATTGCACCTCGCGATGTAATATTAACAAATATAATATTAGGTATATCGGCTGGAGCCATATCACTTTACATACTTAAAGCTTTTTCAAAAGGTAAATCTGTTGGAGACATTGCTGATGTAAGGCCAGCACAAATAACCGTAAAAAATTCCGAGTTATATGTGGATGATATATTTGTAACCAATCATTTAGGAACAGATTTTTCTAGAAATTTACTTCAGAATAATGGAATAGCATCAATAATTTATCCAAAGGATAGATCTTTTAGCCGAATACTTGATCACCATGGTCAAATGCAGGCTGTAATATTTGAAGTTTGTAGAGTTCTAGGCGTTAAAAGATATCACTACACTAGACGTGATTATGAAACCGGACGGATAGCAATTGTTATGGTTCCAATTATCGATGACAAGGATACATTTATAGCTATCATTAGAAATACTCCTCTTTTGGAAAGTATAAAAAAGAACGCTAGAATAATGGACTCTAATTATAATAATTAGAAAGGATTGAACACCATGGGTGCGGATACATATAATACAGGATATGAGATAGTAGCTTATATTTCTTTAAGCAAAGATAGAGCTCAAAACGGTAATCCATTAATTTTAGTTGCAAACAACTTAGAAGAACAAAAGCAGTTGACTGAAGATATAGCCAAGGCTTTAAACGCCGAAGTTGTTCAGCTTACCTGTGGAGATTATATGGTTATTAGTAAAAGTTAATTATTTATTATAAGTAACAATCTTTTCTTACGAGGGTGATTTTATGGATTTAAAAAGAAAATCAATTAGGGTTGGTATTTCTGCAGCTTTATGCATGCTTGCATCAAATTTATTGAAACTAAAATTTCCGTTTTTTGTTCTACTGCCAGCTGTTATGCCAATATCAACTTTCTTTGGAGAAACACTTAAATTTGGAATAAATAGAATTATTGGTACCTTAATAGGTGCAGTTATCGGAGTTATGCTTGCTTCTATTCAAACAGAGAATACGCTTTTAATCGGACTTGGAGTGATCATACTTATTTATGTCTGCAACTATCTAAAATGGGATAGTACCACATCAATTGCCTGTTTAGTATTTGTATCTATTATGGTATCAGCAAAAGAATCAGCTTTTGAATATAGTGCACACAGGCTCCTAGATACTTTTATAGGTATAGTTATTACCACTGTTGTAAATAACTATGTGTTTAATCCTGATATGAAAAAACTACTAAAAAAGCAAGTAAAGAATATACAAAAAAATTTATTAATTATAGCTACTGAGAAAAATTTCACTGAAAATGATACTGAATTAAACAATATTGAATCAGAGATAAATAATCTTAAGGAGAAACTAAGAGCATATGCTGAAGCAGTGAAACTTAAACATGACCTCATCTACATAAAGAACAAACTCGATAATATGGTTTATACTCTTGGCATTGCATTTGAACAAATAAAAATGATAAATTATATTAATTCTACTAAAAATGAAAACATAATTAGAGATACAGGATTAAATGAAAATAACCTTACTATGTTTATTAATACCCATAAAAATATATTTTTTAATGAAATAAATAATTTAGATAAGATTCTTGAAGATATTTCTTAAGATTTATAATGAAAGGAAGTCTTGCATAGTTCAACTTCCTTTTTTTATCATCTAATTATAGAATTTTTTATACTGCATATATAGATTTTTACTAAGTACTAATTATTATCTGCCATAATGGATTTAATTGCATTTTTTATTTCCTCATAACCAGTACACCTGCAAATATTAGATTGAAGCCATTCTTCTATCACATGATCATTAGCATTTGGATGAATATTAGCTAAAGCGTGGCAGACCATTAAGAATCCTGATGTGCAGTATCCACATTGAAATCCCCAATTTTCTACAAAAGCTTTTTGTATAGGTGCATTTTTTAAGCCTTCAACGGTAATTATTTTTTTACCTATTGCTTCAACAGTAAGCGTCAAGCATGATTTTATAGGCCATCCATCTATAAGAATAGTACATGAACCACAATCTCCATTTTCACAACCGGGTTTAGCTCCTGTAAGACCTAATTCATTTCGTAATGTATTTAATAGTATATCTGATGGTTTTGCAGCAACCTCCATATCTTCCCCATTAACATTTAATGTTATTATAGATTTTTTAGTAATGGCTTCTAGCACTTACTCATTCCTCCAATCTTTTTCTATAATCTCTGTAAGCATTCCTTTTAACATAAATTTTCTAAAATCACTAGATCCAACTAAATCATTTAAAATTTGACCTGGTATATTATCTATTATTTTATTAATTTTAATATCGCTTGACATGCTCTCGTCATTTAAATAATCTTCTATTTCTGATGATCTGAATGGATAATCGCAAACTCCACTAAAGGCAATATTTATCCTTTCATCATCTTTAAGTGCCGTAAGAGTAATTAAAGGATAATCTATTTTATCACTCTTGGTTCTCTTAACATGTAAATAAGGCATATAAAGAAATCTTTCATCTACTTCTATTTTTTCTAATAACTCTCCTTCACTTAACCCTATTCTCTTATCAAATATATCTTTAAGTAAAACTTCCTTTTTTCCACTTACACTTGCAACAACTATTTTACTATCTGAGATTAGAATAGGAAGTACCGATTCCCGATAAATAATTGTTCCTGCTATATTTCCTCCAAGAGTGATTTTGCCCTGAATTGTATGATCTGCAATTCTTTTTACTGCTAAACTAAGTAAAGGAAATAAATTTGATTCAGCAATTTGTGTTAGTGTAACAGCACAGCCAATAAATAATTTATTATCCTTTAGCTCCAAAACATTGCATTCAGGAATTCCTTTTATATCAATTACCGCTTCAGTATATACATTATAAGCTCTTGACATGCTTATTATCTCAGTACCTCCACCATAATATAAAGGCTTTTTTCCTTTTCTACTTAAATCGGCATGAAGAAATGTAGCTTCTTCAATAGTTTCGGGTTTATAATATTCAAAATCAAATGGTATCATACTTGCCTCCTGTTTTAGCCTTCCAAATCACTTCAGGTGTAATAGGCAACTTATCAAATTCATAATCAGCTGCACTTGACATGGCATTTGCAAATGCAGCTGGAATAGCTATTATTCCATGTTCAGCAAATCCCCGTGCTCCAAATGGTGCATCAACCTGAGGCGTTTCAATAAAATCAATTATATATTCTGGATTTTCACCAAATCTCATTGGTTTATATGTTCTAAGTGTAGTTGTTTGTAGTTCGCCTTTATTGTTATATTCAAAGGCTTCCCTTGTAGCTATTCCGAAGCCCATATTTATTCCGCCCATTACTAACCCTCTTGAAGTTTTAGGGTTAATTAGCTTACCTGCATCTATGACAGTAATTGCTTTTAAAAGCCTATATGTAAACATATTAGGATCATATTCAATTTCAACTACTTGCGCACCAACTGTCCATGCAGGTCCGGGCTTCCCCTTTCCAGTATCTTTATCTAAGTTAGTAATATGATTCATTATGTAACTTCCACGTCCAAGTATCTGTCCCTCAACAGCAAGACCATTTGCTTCTTGATGGCCTCTTGCTAAATCTTTAAATGAAATATATATTTCTGGGTCCTGTTTTAAATATACCTTTTCATTTGCAACCTCCAAATCTTCCGGCGGCGATTTCATAACAACAGCAGCTAAGCTTTTCAATTGCTTTATAAGATCCTCTGCTGCTCTAAGAACTGCCCTTCCAGCCATAAAAGTTGTCATACTTGCAACGGATTTCCAATGTTCTGGTGAAACTTGAGTATCTACTCCCATAAGCACGTGAATTCTCCCCACATCCATTTTTAACTTTTCTGCAAGTATTTGAGCTAATGTAGTCTTCATCCCCGGTCCAATTTCAACCGCACCATTATTGAGATTTATACTTCCATCACTATTAAATGTAAGGAATACTCCTGAAACTGCATTTGTAGGTGAATCAGATGTTTTCCAAAAGCATCCCATACCTTTTGCCCTTATCATACCTTCTTCTGTCTTTATTACCTGGCCTTCATCCCATTTAGCTAATTCTTTCAATTTGATAATACAGTTTGATAAGTTTCCTACATTGCTCAATGTTGTTTTTACTTGAGTTGGAGTGTATTGTCCAGGTTTTATAGCATTTCTCATTCTAAGTTCTAACGGGTCAATATTAAGTTCTGTTGCTAATTTATCCATCATTCTCTCCATACAAAAAGTATATTCTGCATGACCAAAGCCACGATAGGAAGTAGCATAAGTGTGGTTTGTGTAAACACAAATGGAGTCACACAACACATTTTCAATATTATATGGTCCAGAACAATCAACCGCTATTGCTTTAGCTATACGTGGGCCAATATCCGCATATGCTCCACTATCAACTGTATAATTCGCTTCAAGAACTTTAATAATTCCATCTTTTGTTGCACCTAATTTTAAATTTGCTTCAACACCTATTCTGCATGGTGAAGTTTTTAAATCATCTTCTCTTGAGTTTACTATTTTGACCAATTTGCCATTAACAGCTTTCGATGCTAAATACGCAATAGCTTCTAATTGCATAGGTGCCTTGCCACCAAAGCCTCCACCGACAAATGGTACTTTAACAATTATATTTCCTTCTGGAATATTGTAATACTTACTTAAAAGCTTTTTGACTGAATAAGGCCCTTGCGAAGAAGTATATATTATAACTCTTCCACTAGGCAGAATTTGTGCTCTTGCATTACGAGTTTCCATAGCCATATGATCCGATTGAGGAAGCGAAAAGCTTCCACTTATTGTAACATCACTTTCTGCCCACCCCTTTGCTTTGTCACCCTTCCTTATTTTAATTCTGTCTAAAATATTAGTATTCATTTCAGGATAAATATCATGTACCGCATGGGTATACTGTTCCAATTTATCATGTATTATAACTGGGTTTTGTTTTAAAGCATCTTTTATTGAATTTACTACTGGTAAAGATTCATATTCTACTTTTATTAACTTTAATGCCTTCATTGCTTCTAATTCGTTGTTTGCAATAACAACTGCAACTGGCTCTCCATTATAACGTACTTTATTTATTGCTATTGGAGGTCTATCTTCCATAACTGTTCCACAAAGAGTAGAAAAATAATCACCTGTTATTACAGCCTTAACACCTTGTAATTTTTTAGCCTCAGATACATCAATCGCTTTAATTTTTGCATGAGCATAAGGACTTGTGAGAATTTTACCATATAACATTCCGGGACTAATAAAATCATCTGTATACTTTGCTGCACCTGTTACTTTATCAAATGCCTCTTTTCTTGGTATGCTTACTCCTATTCCATTTATATTACTCAAGTATAGTTACCCCCTTTAATTTATTATGTATATTCATAAAATATTTATTTCTAATTTTCATAGTAAAATTACTAATTTATTTTTTCCATTATTTATCTATTTATTCATTAACTATTTTCAAAGCCTCTTTATTTTTCTACATACAAAATTCTTAATCATACTTTAACTAAAAAGATTTATAGATGCTTATTTTTAAATATTTTCACTATAATAAAAAGCTAGCAGAACAATTATATCCATCGCATAAAATCTTCTACTAGTCTTTATTAACCGTGGAATAGTTTAATATATTTTTTACTATATTCCTTATAAATCAATACTTTTTAATAAAATCCGAACTTAATTGAATTAATTTAATATGTTATAATATAATAAATTTTCAAAGGTGAACTTATGCATGGACATCATAATCCTATTGTACAATTTACTGGTAATGATGAATTAGATTTTGAATTAATACAAATAGAAATATCATCAACATATATAGATTTATTTTCAATGATTTTAGATCTTATTTCTGCTAAAGGAGCTATAAACCTAATATTACAAAGGGCAATGAAGAATCAGCAAAATAACTCTAGCGAAGATCAACAACAAGCTCCACAGGAACAACCAAAAGATCAAAGCCAGCAGAAACAGCAGAAACAATCGAACACTCAGCATCCAACTCCAAGTGAAATAGCAGCCTTTTCAAGTTGTCTTAATTTATATACAATCCTTATTTATACCAGAGTTTCATTCATCAGATTAAATGAAATATATAATAAAATCCTAGCAGGTACTACTACTTTTTCAATTACTCCTAATATAAATGCAACTACTGGATTTATATATTCTTCTATAGGTACTTTGTTAAGAACAATTGGGGCAATCCAACGCGTTGATGAAGAAGGAAAAATAATTATTTTATAAATTATTAGCTATAATTTAGTTTTTTCATATTAATATATGAGTATATATATTATAATATATATATGTTGCATCTTTATAATTTGAAAATGCAAACTTATTAATTTTATATATAGCAATAATGGAGGCATAAAATTGGAATCAAAAAATAAACAAAATACGTATAATACCTTATTTCATTGGCATAATTTCAAGTTAAAACTTGTTTTTGAAGGAATAGGTATAGGCATTACTTCTGGTTTATTGATTGTGTTATACCGTTTAACACTAGAAAAAGCAGGAGTTATTTTAGATGATATTTATAAAGCTATATGCTCTAAACCTATACTTGTTCTTCCATGGATTCTAGTTTTAATAATAATCGGATATACTGTTGGATTACTTGTTAAATCTGAACCAATGATTAGTGGAAGTGGAATTCCTCAAGTTGAAGGAATCTTACTTAGAAAGCTTGATATGAAATGGTGGAGAGTAATACTAGGTAAATTTTTAGGAGGAGTTCTTTCAATCGGCGCTGGTCTGTCACTCGGAAGAGAGGGTCCATCCGTTCAATTAGGTGCTGCAATCGGGCAAGGCTTTAGTAAAGTTTTTAAAAGGATAAAAATTGAAGAAAAATATCTTATTACAAGTGGAGCTAGTGCAGGACTTGCGGCTGCCTTTAATGCCCCCCTAGCTGGTACAATGTTTGCATTAGAAGAAGTTCATAAAAATTTCTCACCATTAATTTTATTGTCAGCTTTATCTTCTGCTCTATCAGCAGACTTTATAGCTAGTGAGTTTTTGGGATTAAAACCAGTTTTCAATTTTGGAAATCTTGCTTTACTACCACTTAGCTTATATTTTTACATAATTCTATTAGGCATTATCATAGGAGCTCTAGGAGTATTATTTAATAGGACTCTTTTAAAAACTCAAGATTTATATGTAAAACAAGCATGGCTGAAAAAAGAATTTCGAACTATAATTCCTTTATTAATTTCAATTGCTTTTGGAATTTTTCTCCCACAAGTTTTAGGTGGAGGCCACGAACTTATAACATCTTTAACATCTGGAAATTTTTCTTTGAAACTTTTAGCAATTATTCTCATCATGAAATTTTTATTTACTATGGCAAGCTTTGGATCAGGTGCTCCTGGAGGAATATTTCTTCCACTACTTACTATTGGAGCTTTAATCGGGAATACCTATGGAGTAATCCTTATACATTTTTCTCATTTTGATAGTATGTATATGAGCAATTTTATTATACTTGGTATGGCTGGATATTTTGCTGCTGTAGTTAAATCACCTATAACAGGAACTATATTAATTACAGAAATGACAGGTTCCTTTAATCACTTACTTTCTTTAGCTATTGTTTCTATAGTTGCGTATATAATTTCAGATCTTTTAGGTTCAAAGCCTATTTATGAATCACTACTTGAAAAAATTCTAAAAAACAAAGGTGAAGAAATCTCTATAGGAAACAAAAAAAATAAATCTATTTTAGAATTCCCAGTGTGCATAGGCTCTGGATTAGACGGAAAGCAAATAAAGGAAATCAAATGGCCATCTCGTTGTTTACTAGTTGCTGTTAAACGAGGTGAAGAAGAAATAATTCCCAAAGGAGATACTGTTATTTACCCTGGTGATTATTTAATTGTACTTACTAATGAAGACAGAGCTTCTAAAATAATTGATACTTTAACATTAATAACCGAAGGCTCTGAAATGTTAAAATAGATATCTATTTTATTTATGCAAAACAAAATAGGAATGAGCACAATCTTATATATATGAATTGTGCTCATTTTTTTTGAGTTGAAGATGAATTATCACATCTTATCTTTGTGACATATATTATAATTTTATGTATAATACTCGTTTGTCAACAAATAATAATTATGATATTAAAATAATTTTTTAGGAGGACAATTAAATGAGTATGACCTTAATGACTCAAAACAAGTATCAAAAATGTATCGATGAATGTAATAAATGTGCTCAAGCATGTTACGAATGCTTTAAAGCATGTTTAAATGAACCTGATGTTGATGCAAGGAGAAATTGTATAAGTCTTCTTGTTGAATGTGCGCAAATGTGTCAAATGTCTTCAGGAATGATGGCTATGGATGGTCAGTTTTCAAAACAACATTGTCAATTATGTGCTACAGTTTGTGACAAATGTGCTCAAGAATGTGACATGTTCAAAGATGATCATTGTAAGCAATGTGCTCAAGAATGTCGTACATGTGCTGAAGATTGCAGAAACATGGCTAATATGTAATTGAGGATATAGAGATCAGTAACATTTTAAAATTACTGGTTTCTATTCAACATGTCATCTTAAAAAAATTATTTTCTGACAAATTGCAATAACAAATTGAACTAATTTCTATTTATGACTTAAACATTTGT
>NZ_LZZL01000138.1:0-9520 GCF_002006495.1 Clostridium sp. BL-8 | reverse complement strand
TGTGTTTCAGGAGATGGACTTGCAAGAGGATATTTAAACAGAGAAGAATTAACAACAGAAAAGTTTGTAGATAATCCATTTGAGCCAGGAGTTAAAATGTACAGAACAGGAGATTTAGCAAGATGGCTTCCAGATGGAAATATAGAATACCTAGGAAGAATAGATAATCAAGTAAAAGTGCGAGGCTTTAGAATAGAAATTGGAGAAATAGAAAATCAGCTTTTAAAAATTAAAGAGATAAAAGAAGCAGTAGTAATAGCGAAGAGTAATGAAAATGGAGACAAGTATCTTTGTGGATATGTAACAGCAGGGCAGGAAGTAGAAATAGCATTAATAAAAGAAGAACTCTCAAAAGAATTACCATCATATATGATACCAAGCTATATATTACAAATAGATAAGTTCCCATTAACACCAAATGGAAAAATAGATAAAAAAGCTCTTCCAGAAATAGATGTTGCTAAAATGTTAGAAAGTGAATATGAAGCACCAGGAAATGAAATAGAAGAAAAGTTAGTAAAAGTATGGGAAGAAGTTCTAGACAGAAATCACATAGGTATTAATGACAATTACTTTGATTTAGGTGGTCATTCATTAAAAGCAGCATTGATTATGGCAAAAATAAAAAAAGAATTTGAAGTACAAATAGAAGTTAGAAAATTATTTGAAAATCCAACTGTAAAGACTTTAGCTAGAATAATAGAAAAAGCTGATAAAAAAGAATATGTAACAATAAGTAAGGCAGAAGAAAAAGAATTCTACAAAGCATCTTCAGCAGAAAAAAGAATATTTACATTATGGGAAATAGATAAGCTTAATACTGTTTATAATATTCCAATGATACTAGAAATCCAAGAAAAAATGGATAATAGAAAAGTAGAGATAATATTAAATAAGCTTATAGAAAGACATGAAGCATTAAGAACAAGCTTTAAGGTAATGGATGGTGAAATAGTACAAAGAATTCATAATGAGTGGAAATTAGATTATGAATATGAAGAAGTAAATGAAAAGATGATTAAAGAAAAAGTAGATGATTTTACTAAGCCATTTGATTTAACAAGAGCACCATTAATGCGCAGTAAGCTTATAAAATGTGAAGATAAAAAATATATATTCATGTTAGATGTTCATCATATAGTATCTGACGGAGTATCTATGAGCGTGTTAATGAAAGAATTCATGAAATTGTACAATGATGAAAAATTAGGGCAGCCAATATTACAATATAGAGATTATTCAGAATGGCAGAATAGTTTAGAAGAAAATGGTGTGATAGGAAAACAAGAAGAATATTGGTTAAATAGATTAAATGGAGAGCTGCCAATATTAAAGCTTGAAACTGATTATGAAAGACCAAAGGTACAAAGTTATGAAGGAAACAGATTAAATTTTGCTATGGATAAAGAATTAAAAGAAAAATTAAATAATATAGCAAAAGAAACAGGAACAACATTATATATGGTACTTTTGGCTGCATACAACGTAATGTTATCAAAATACAGTGGACAAGAAGACATTATAGTAGGAACAGCACAGGCAGGAAGATCGCAAGCAGAACTTGAAGATACAGTTGGAATGTTTGTAAATACGGTAGCACTTAGAAATTACCCTAATGGAAACAAGACTTTCAGAGAATTCTTAAAGGAATTGAAAAATAATACCTTAAGAGATTTTGAAAACCTTGATTATCAATTTGATGATTTAGTCAATAAGCTAAGCTTAAAGAGAGATGTGAGTAGAAATCCAGTATTTGATGTAATGTTTGTACTTGAAAACATGGATTTTGGTTTAGATAAAAACGAGATGAAGATTAAAATGCTTGAATCAGAATCGACTATATCAAAGTTTGACCTTACATTAACTGGTATAGAGACAAAAGAAGGAATGGACTTTAGTTTAACTTATTGTAGCAAATTATTTAAAACTGAAACTATGGAAAAAATGAAGAAGCATTATATTAATTTAATTAAAGAAGCAGCTAACAATATTGACATAAAATTATGTGAGATAAAAATGTTATCAGCTGAAGAGTTAAAGGAATATGAAGAATATATTGATGATGAAAAAGTTCAAGTAGATGATTTCGATTTTTTAACTATATAAATTCTTAAGCTAGTTTTAGTATTGTTACAGGCATATTTAATTAATATGCCTGTAATAAATAAATATATAATGGGAGAATGTTGTGAGATGAGTAAGAATGAAAATGCGATACTTTCTATGGACAAATTTAGAAAAGAATTAAATTATTGGAATGAAAAATTAAAGAACGGTATTGAAAAATTAGACATTCCAATACCAACTAAAAATAAGAATGACGATTATAAAATAAATGACATAGAGATAAGTATTCCAAAGGAGTTATCGGATAAAATTATTAAAATAAGCAGAGATGCAGATTTGCAAATATTCATAGTATTAAATTCTATTTTAAAAGCTCTTTTTTATAAAGTTGCAGGTAAAGATAACATAACTTTCATGACTCCAGTATTGAAGAATAGTAAAGTGGATATGTTTAATAAAGCCATATTATTAAATGATATATTAGATGATAATATGAATTTTAAACGAATCCTAACTGAAATTAAGAATACTATTTCAGATGGATATAACAATAGTGGATATCCACTAGATAAAATCCTAGAGAGTAATGGATTAAATATTGAAAGTATAGATTCTATAGTTAATGTTGGAGCTATATATGAAAATATTCATGAGTTAGAATACATAAATAAATATAAGTTTGAGTTAATGTTTGTATTTGTAAAAGAAGATAATGAAATAAAAATTAAGCTTAGATATGATGAAAATAAATTTGAAAAAGTATATATGGAAAGTTTTTTAAAGAGATATATAATTATTGCGCAAAATTTGTTCAGTGATTATGATATGCAGTTAAAGGATTTATCAATATTACTAAGTGAAGAAAAAAATAAACTATTAAATGAGTTTAATAAAATAGAGGCAGACTACCAAAAAGATAAAACAATACAAGAGGTGTTTCAGGAACAGGTAGAAAAAGCACCAGATAATATAGCAGTAGTATATGAGAATAAGAAATTAACTTATAAAGAACTAAATGAAAAATCAAATTCTCTAGCAAGGATATTAAGAGGAAAAGGTGTTAAAGCAGATACTATAGTTGGAATAATGGTAGATAGATCTTTAGAGATGATGATAGCAATAATGGGGATATTAAAAGCAGGAGGAGCATATTTACCAATAGATCCTGAATATCCGGAAGATAGAATAAAGTATATGCTGGAAGATAGTGAGACAAAAATCCTTTTAACACAAAAGAATTTATTGGGAAGCATAAACTATGATGGAGAAGTTATAGATTTAGAAAATAGTAAATTATATGAAAAAGAGAATAGTAATTTAGATAATTTAAGCAAGTCAAACAATCTAGCATATGTTATATATACTTCTGGTACTACTGGAAAACCAAAAGGTGTATTAATAGAACATAGAAATGTTATAAGTTTAATAAATGCATTATTTGAGTCTATATATAAAAATTATAAAGTTAAGATGAATGTAGCACTAGTTGCTCCATATGTTTTTGACGCGTCCGTAAAACAGATATTTCCATGCTTAGCACTAGGAAATGCTCTTTTCATTGTTCCGAAGGATACAAGATTAGATGGTAATTTATTATTAAAATATTATGAGCATAATAGAATAGATGTTTCAGATGGAACACCAATGCATATTAATATGCTTATTAATAGTGCTGAACTAAATAATGTAGGAATGAATGTTAAGCGTTTTATAATAGGTGGAGATGCTTTAAAGGTTAAAGCTGTTGAAAACTTTTATAATACATTTAATTCAAATGAAACAATTATTACTAACATATATGGCCCAACAGAATGCTGTGTTGATTCTACCGCCTATCATATTGATAGGATGAAGGCAGGGGAGTTACATATAATACCAATAGGAAAGCCTATAAATAATTCTAAAATATATATACTAGGAAAAAATAATTCATTATTGCCAGTTGGAGTAGCTGGAGAATTATGTATCACAGGAAATGGGCTTTCAAGGGGATATTTAAATAAAGAAGATTTGACAAGAGAAAAGTTTGTAGATAATCCATATGAGCCAGGAAGGAAAATGTACAGAACTGGAGATTTAGCAAGATGGCTTCCAGATGGAAATATAGAATATTTAGGAAGAGCAGATAATCAAGTAAAAATAAGAGGGTTTAGAATAGAAATTGGAGAAATAGAGAATCAGCTTTCGAAATTAAAAGAGATAAAGGAAGCGGTAGTTGTAGCTAAGAGCGATAATAATGGAGACAAGTATCTTTGCGGATATATAACAGCAGAACAAGAAGTAGCAATAACATCAATAAAAGAAGAGCTTTCAAAAGAACTACCAGCATATATGATACCTAATTATATGCTGCAGATAGATAAAATTCCTCTAACAACTAATGGAAAGATAGATAAGAAAGCACTTCCAGAAATAGATATGGCACAAATGCTGGAAACTGAATATGAAGCGCCAGGAAATGAAATAGAGGAAAAGCTAGTAGAAATATGGGAAGAAGTTCTAGATAGAAAACATGTAGGTATCAATGATAATTATTTTGATTTAGGTGGTCATTCATTAAAAGCAGTATTAATAATATCAAAAATAAAGAAAGAATTAAAAGTAGAAATAAAGGTGAGAGAGTTATTTGAAAATCCTACTATAAAAGATTTAGGTATGATAATAGAAAGCTCAGAGAAAAAGGAATACATAACAATAAACAAAGCAGAGGAAAAGGAATTTTATAAAGCATCTTCAGCAGAAAAAAGAATATTTACACTATGGCAGATGGATAAATTAAATACTGTTTATAATATTCCAATGATAGTAGAAATAGAAGAACAAATGGATAATAAAATGGTAGAAAAAGCATTAAATGAATTAGTAAAGGGGCATGAAGCTTTAAGAACAAGCTTTCACGTAGTAAATGGTGAGATAGTACAAAAGATAGAGAAAGAATGGAAACTAGATTATGAATATGAAGAAGCAAGTGAGAAAGCTGCTAAAGAAAGTATAAACAATTTTATTAAGCCATTTGATTTAACAGAAGCACCACTAATAAGAAGCAAATTAGTAAAATGTGAGGATAAAAAGTACATATTCATGCTGGATGTTCATCACATAGCAACAGATGGAGTGTCTAATGGAATACTGATGAAGGAATTTGTTGAATTGTATAGAGGTGAAAAATTGAAGGAGCCTCAATTACAATACAAAGATTACTCAGAGTGGCAAAGTGATTTGGAGAAAAAAGGCGTAATAAAAAGGCAGGAAGAATATTGGTTAAATAGATTAAGTGGAGAACTTCCAATATTAAATGTTGTAACAGACTATGAGAGACCAAATGTTCAAAGCTATGAAGGTGATAGAATAGGTTTTTCTATAAATAAGGACTTGAAAGAAAAATTGAACAATACAGCAAAAGAAACTGGAACGACATTATATATGATTCTTTTAGCAGCATACAATGTGATGCTATCGAAATACAGCGGACAGGAAGATATTATAGTAGGAACAGCACAAGCCGGAAGATCACAGGCAGAACTTGAAAATACAGTAGGAATGTTCGTAAATACAATAGCACTTAGAAATTATCCAAGTGGAAACAAAACTTTTAGAGAATTCTTGGAAGAACTAAAAAATAATACACTAAGAGACTTTGAAAATCTTGATTATCAATTTGATGATTTAGTCAATAAGCTAAATTTAAAGAGAGATATAAGTAGAAATCCATTGTTTGATGTAATGTTTGTACTTGAAAATATGAATTCTGGTGTGGATGAAAATGCTATGAAATTTAAGCCTATTGATATTGAATCAGAGTTAACTATAGCAAAATTTGACTTAACATTGGCTGGAGTAGAAACGGATAATGGGATGAATTTTAGCTTAGAGTATTGTACTAAGTTATTTAAAAATGAAACTATAGAGAGAATGAAAGAACATTATATTAATATATTAAATTCCATAACCTCTAAGTTAGATAGTAAAATATATGAAATGAATATAATGAGTGCAGAGGAAAAGAATAAGTTACTCCATGAGTTTAATAAAATAAGAGCAGAGTACAAAAAGGATAAGACAATACAAGAATTATTTGAAGAACAAGTGAAGAAGGCTCCTAATAATATAGCAGTAGTATATGAAGATAAGAAATTGACTTATAAAGAGCTAAATGAAAAATCCAATGCCCTAGCAAGAGTTTTAAGAGAAAAGGGTGTAAAAGCAGACACTATAGTTGGAATAATGGTAGATAGATCTTTAGAGATGATGGTAGCAATAATGGGAATATTAAAAGCAGGAGGAGCCTATTTACCAATAGATCCTGAATATCCTGAAGATAGAATAAAGTATATGCTGGAAGATAGTAAGGCAAAAATACTTCTAACACAAAATAAATTACTAGAAAGCATAAAATATGATGTAGAGACTATAGATTTAGAAGATAGTAAATTATATGAAAAGGAAAATAGTAATCTAGATAAAATAATAAAATCAAATAATTTAGCATATGTTATATACACTTCAGGTACTACTGGAAAGCCAAAGGGGGTATTGATTGAACATAGAAATGTTATAAGTTTGATAAATGCATTGTTTGAGTCTATATACAAAAATTATAAATCAAAGTTAAATGTAGCATTAGTGGCTCCATATGTGTTTGATGCGTCTGTAAAGCAGATATTCCCATGTTTAGCACTAGGAAATACTCTTTTCATTGTTCCGAAGGATACAAGACTAGATGGTAATTTATTATTAAAGTATTATGACTATAATGAAGTGGATGTTTCTGATGGAACACCAATGCATATTAACATGTTAATTAATAGTGCTGAGTTAAATGATGTAAAGTTAAATGTTAAGCAATTTATTATAGGTGGAGATGCCTTTTCAATTAAAGTTGTTGAAAATTTCTACAATACATTTAATTCTAGCAAGATAGTTCTTACCAATATATATGGGCCAACAGAATGCTGTGTTGATTCGACAGCTTATCATATTAATGATATAGAACAGATAAAAAATTCAAAGAGCATACCTATAGGAAAACCTATAATAAATTCTAATATATTTATTGTAGATAAAAATAGAAGTCTGCTGCCAATAGGGGTTGCGGGAGAACTATGTATTTCTGGAGATGGGCTTTCAAGAGGATATTTAAATAAGGAAGAATTAACAAAAGAAAAGTTTGTAGATAATCCATTTGAGCCGGGCACTAAAATGTATAGAACAGGAGATTTAGCAAGATGGCTTCCAGATGGAAACATAGAATATCTAGGAAGAATAGATAATCAAGTAAAAATAAGAGGCTTTAGAATAGAGATTGGAGAAATAGAAAATCAGCTTTCAAAGTTAAAAGAAATAAAGGAAGCGGTAGTTGTAGCTAAGACCGATAATAATGGAGACAAGTATCTTTGCGGCTATATAACAGCAGAACAAGAAGTAGCAATAACATCAATAAAAGAAGAACTTTCAAAAGAATTACCAGCTTATATGATACCTAGTTATATTGTGCAAATAGATAAGTTACCATTAACCACTAATGGCAAGCTTGATAGGAAGGCATTGCCGGAAATTGATATTGCACAAGTTTTAGAAGCTAAATATGAGGCACCAGAAAATGAAATGCAAGAAAAGTTAGTAGAAATATGGGAGGAAGTCTTAGATAGAAATCACATAGGTATTAATGATAATTATTTCGATTTAGGCGGTCATTCTTTAAAAGCAGTATTAATTGTAGCAAAAATCAAGAGAGAATTTGAGATAGAAATAAAGGTAAGAGAAATATTTGAAAATCCTAATATAAAAGCTTTAAGTGCAGTAATAGAAAAAGCAGATAAAAAAGAATATATTACAATAAACAAAGCAGAAGAGAAGAAATTTTATAAGGCATCTTCAGCAGAAAAGAGAATATTTACATTATGGGAAATGGATAAATTTAATACTGTTTATAATGTTCCAATGATATTAGAAATAAAAGAGAAGCTGAATGAGAAGAAAGTAGAAATAGTATTAAATGAATTAATAAGAAGACATGAGGCATTAAGAACTAGTTTTGAAGTTATAGATGGAGAAATAGTACAAAGAATTCATAAAGAATGGAAACTGGAGTTTCAATATGAAGAAGCAAATAAAAAAGTAATTAAGGAGAGAATAAAGAAGTTTATTAGGCCATTTGATTTAGCGAAAGCACCATTAATACGAAGTAAATTAATAAAATGCAAAGATAAGAAATATATATTCATGTTGGATGTCCATCATATAGTAACCGATGGTGTGTCTATGGGTATATTAATGAAAGAATTTATGGAATTGTATGTAGGTGAGAACCTAAGAGAACCTCAATTGCAATATAAAGATTATTCAGAATGGCAAAATAACTTAGAAGAAAGTGGAGTAATAAAAAAACAAGAGGAATATTGGTTAAATAGATTAAGTGGAGAGTTACCAGTACTCGATATTATAGCAGATTATGAAAGACCTAAAGTACAAAGCTATGAAGGAAATAGGATAAACTTTACTGTAAATAAAGAGTTTAAAGAAAAGTTAAATAACATAGCAAAAGAAACAGGGGCAACATTATATATGGTACTTTTGGCGGCATATAATGTGATGCTGGCAAGATATAGTGGACAAGAAGATGTTATAGTAGGAACTGTTCAAGCAGGAAGATCACAAGCCGAACTTGCGGATACTGTAGGGATGTTTGTAAATACGGTAGCACTTAGAAATTATCCAGAGAGAAATAAAACTTTTAAAGAGTTCTTAAAAGAATTGAAAGGTAATACTTTAAGAGATTTTGAAAATCTTGATTATCAATTTGATGATTTAGTTAATAAACTAGATTTCAAAAGAGATATAAGTAGAAATCCTCTATTTGATGTGATGTTTGTAATTGAAAATATGGACTTGGGTATTGAAGAAAATAGTATGAAGGCTAAGGTGGTTGAATCAGAGCTAACTATATCAAAATTCGATTTGATTTTAGCTGGAGCAGAGGCAGAAGAAGGTATAAATTTCAGTTTAGAATATTGCACTAAATTATTTAAAGAAGAAACAATAGAAAGGATGAAGGAACATTATATCAATATATTGACTTATGTAGCCGGCAAATTAGAGAGCAGGATATGTGAAATTGATTTAATTAGTCCAGAGGAAAAAGATAAGTTATTAAATGCTTTTAATAGAACAAAAGCAGAGAATCCAAAGAATAAAACAATAGTAGATCTATTTGAAGAGCAGGTAGAAAAAACACCAGATAATATAGCGGTAGTATATAAAAATAAGAAATTAACGTATAAAGAGCTTAATGAGAAATCTAATGCTTTAGCAAGGATTTTAAGAGGAAAGGGTGTAGAAGCAGAAACAATAGTCGGAATAATGGTAGATAGATCTCTAGAGATGATAATTGGAATAATGGGAATCTTAAAGGCTGGAGGAGCATATTTACCAATAGATCCTGAATATCCAGAAG
>NZ_LZZL01000137.1:0-10028 GCF_002006495.1 Clostridium sp. BL-8 | reverse complement strand
TATTAATTATTTTATGAGTTTTTGATGCTTTACCATTTTGCATTCCTTGAAGATACAGAGTGTATAAACCATCTTGGTCATTTAACATATCCACCAAACCATTTTCTAAAGGTTGAACAACAACCACACTACCATTAAAATCTGCTTCATCATTCATCTTATCTATTTGCCAATCAACAAAGGCCCTTAGAAAGTTACCTTCTCCAAATTGTAATACCTTTTCAGGATAAGTTTTAAATTTTTTGTATGTTTCCTTACTTAATTTCATTGTTTCTCCTCCAAACTTATAATGTTCATGTAAAGTTAATTTTAATTTCAATACACAATTCACAATGCAAAATGTTTTTCATTAGATATTGTACATTGTCAATTATTTATTGAATTTTCTGACAAAAATAATTTCTAGAATAGTTAAAAATAAAACTAAAATATAATTTATTTACTTCGTTAACTTATATTTAGAGATAGGATATACTTAACTTAATCTATAATCTATATTTAATGAATCATTCTTAACTATTCTCATATAATTATCAATTATTAAATTTATTATCTTTCTAGTTATCACACCTTTCTTATGTTCTAGTTAGTTATAAGATTTATATTAATATATTATCTTTCAATTCCCTGTTTCTTACCTATAAATTCTAACAGCTGCTCATAATATGGATATCCTTCCATATCTCCTTGTACTAAAGTTGCCATTGCTCCAACGCCATTAGCATATTCACCAATTTCTTTTAACGATAAATTATCTAAGTATCCAGATATAAATCCTGCTGCAAAGCCATCGCCTGCCCCAGCTGTATCTTGGATTAAATCGGAAACATTATATCCAGGTACTTTAACTCCTTCTTTTTTATCCTTAATGTAACAACCTTCCGCACCTAACTTAACTACTACAATTTTAGCTTCTTTTCCTAAGAAGTAATCACATATTTCATTCTTATCAGTTAATCCTAAAAGAAGCTCACCCTCATCTAAACCAGGCATTACAATATCAGCTTTACTTGCTATACCTACTAAAACTTTTCTAGCTTCATCAATATTCCATAACTTTAATCTTATATTTGGATCAAAAGATACTAATACATTATTTGCTTTTGCAATTTCGATTGCCCTATATACTGTATTTCTACAGCTTTCTGACAATGCTGGAGTTATTCCTGTTAAATGCAGTATTTTTGCTTGTTTTATATATTCTTCATCAATGTCTTTTTCTGAAAGATTACTTGCTGCAGAATTTTTTCTATAGTAATAAACATTAGGATTACTCCTTTGATAACGCTCTTTAAAAAGCAGACCTGTCGGGTTTTCTTTATCAAATATTACTCTTGATGTATCTACCCCTTCGGCTTTTATGGCGCTAATAACAAATCGTCCAAACTCATCATCTGAAACTCTTGAAAACCAACCTACACTGTGATTTAATTTAGCTACAGCTGAAGCAAAATTAGATTCCGCTCCACCAAGTGATTTATTAAAAGTATGAACATGTCTTAAAGGTCCATTATTATTAGGACTAAAGACAACCATTGATTCGCCAAACGTTATAACATCCATACTATTTTTTCTCCTTAGCCTTTCTATAAGCATCTACAAATTCTTTAGCTGTTTTTTCGACTAAATCATAATCTCCTGTTTTAGCTCCCTTAGTTAAATCTCCACCTGTTCCAACTACTGCAGCACCTGCTTCAACCCATTCATGTAAATTAGCTACTGTCACTCCACCTGTTGGCATGAAATCTCCTTGAGGAAGAGGTCCTTTAAACGATTTAATTACTGATGGTCCATACAGATTAGCTGGAAATACCTTAACCACATCAACACCATATTCCATAGCAGTGATTGCATCTTTTACAGTCATTACACCAGGCATAACTAATACTTTATATCTATTACAAAGCTTTAATGTATCTATGTCTAAACTTGGACTTACAATGAATTGTGCTCCAGCTAAAATACATGCTCTTGCTGTTTCAGTATCTAAAACTGTTCCAGCTCCAACTATCACATTTGTTCCTTTGTATTTCTCAGCTACTTCTTTAATTACATCTATTGGATTTGGAACTGTCATTGTAAGTTCCATAACCTTTATTCCACCTTTTGAAACTGCATCCACAATTTTTAAAGCTTCTTCTTTAGAGTCACCTCTAACTACCGCTACAACTCCAGCTTCTTTTATATTTCTTAATACTTCTTCTCTTCTCATTTTAGCACCTCAAATTCTATTTATAATTTAATATATATGTTAAACAATTATTAATTTCTAATTCATATTAATTAAAAGTATTTTTTAAAATACACAGTTCTCAAAATGGTTAACTTAAAATGTTAATAATTTATAGTATGAAAAATATGTGTTTGAAGAAATTCAACATTACCTTAGTATACGTTTGGTTGTTTTTAATTTTGCTTGAGAACTGTGTTTTATATATTAAATAAGTTAATTTATAAACAACTTATTTACATATCAAAATATTATAATTATCAAATCACTGTTCTTATGTTTACGTGAACAATAATAAATAAAGTCATTGTTAACGTGAACAACTTTTTTCACAACAATCTGCTAACCATATATATTATAATATGGTTTTTTAAATAATGCAATACTTTTGTTAACGTTTGTTTTTTCTTTAAGAAATTATTATTAAAGGCACCATTACCTTTGTAAAGAAAGTAACGATGCCATATTATTTATATTGTTCTAAGATTAATTTCTATTTAACATAATTACTATTCAAGATTACCGTTTTCCCATCTGCCTTCTTGTAAATCTTGTGCTACTTTTCTATATTTATCATCTGGTAAGTTATGTAACACACCTACTACAATAGCAGCTAATGCTAATGCTATAGCTGGATATAATGTCATTGCGCCTTTGATTCCAAGTAATGTTTCTGCACTTTGTTGTGCATTTGCAACATATCCAGTCATTCCCAATACACTTGCACTAACAAGAGCAGCGATAGATTGAGCAATTTTTCTTGAGAAGTTAAATGCAGCGTATGTTACACCTTCTTTTCTTATTCCTGTATGCCAGTGACCGTAATCTATAGCATCTGTAACAAATGCCCAAGTAACTCCATTTGGAATAGCTAATGCTACATATCCAATAGTAACTAAAATTGTGAAAGTAGTCGGATTTGTTGGTATTATAAAGTTTAATCCATTAGCAATAATTCCTATTACTAATCCTGTAATTGCAGTTTTCTTTTTACCAAACATTTTTACTAAGAACGGAATTGCAAATATACCAATTACAGAACATCCAATCATAATACCATTAACTTTTGGTTGAAGTGCAATATCACCTAAGTTATATTGACAGAAGAAAATCATCATTCCATTATTTGTATTCATTGCTGAGATTGTAAATAATTGCATAAGAATTAAGCATAATAGCGGTCTATTTGTGAATACAACTTTAACGTAATCTTTAGCAGAAGCCTTTTCTGATTTACCTTCTCTGTTAATTACAATGTGTTCTTTTGTGTTTATGAAACAGATAAAGAATGAAATAATTCCTATAACAGCCATAACTGCAGCTGCAACTGGATAACCAACTCTTTTATCACTAAACATCATAAGAATAGGTACGAAAGCTACACCTGTTATTAATTGTGCTCCTAATGAACCGGCCTGTCTAAATGTAGCTAATTGACTTCTTTCTTCTACATCCCTTGTCATAACCGATGCCAATGATCCATAAGGTACATTAGTAAATGAGTATACAAGTCCCCAAATCATATATGTTGCATAACCATATATAATTTTAGATGAAAGTGGTATTTCAGGCATAGTAAATGTAATAACTGTAAGCAATGCAAGTATTATACTTGAAATCATCATTACTGGTCTAAACTTACCACTCTTACTAGCTTTTCTACCATCTATTAATGAGCCAGCTAGTGGATCCATAAATGCATCAAATATCTTTGTAAATGCAAATATACCTCCAACTGCTCCCGCACTTATTCCACATGTATCGATAAAGAATTTTGTAAGGTATGATTGCCCTAAGTCGAACATAAAACCATTACCAAAATCTCCAAATCCATATGATATTTTTTCTCTTAAACTTAATTTAACATTTTTATTATCAGTTTTTGCATTGTTTAATTCGTTGTTATTAAGCGAATTTTCCATATATACATCCTCCGTATATTTAAATTTTATTTATCATGTCTTATTAAATTGTAAAATTCTATAGGTTATCTTTTATTTTATTAATTAATTTTTCATATTCCTCATCACTTAACAGTATTTTTTGTGGATTCATCTCAAAAGTTTTTCCCCAAGATGGACCACCTTCATATTTTGGTACTATATGAAGATGTAGATGTTTCATAGTATCAGCAAAAGCTCCATAATTAACTTTATCCGGCTTAAAAGCTTTATGAATCGCTTTTGCAACCTTGCGTGCATCATTTATGAACAATGCTGCTTCATCTTCAGTTAAGTCTGTAATTTCACTTTTATGTTCTTTAAAAACTACATTACATCTTCCTTTATAAGTTTGTTCCTTGAATAAGTATAGTGTTGATACTTCTAAATCGCAAATTTTTATCATTAATACATCAAGATCACTGTTTTTCGAACAGTAAAAACAATTTGAATCAAAGCTCATTATTTTCCCCTCCTTTATAGTAATATATTTATATTAAAGAGCCATTTTAATAGCTTCTTTAATTCCTAATTTTTCAATAGCCTCTAAGTATTTAGTCACTTCATCATTTAAACCAGATATCTGGTTTAAATTGCTTCCCCAATTCTTTTCGTATCCCAAGATTGAAGTGGTAATATTTCTTATTCCTTCACTTGTTCCATCATAATTAGTCCATAAATTTTTATATAATTTCAATACCTCTTCATCATCTGAAAGTTCAATATCTTCTTCTTCTCTTTTTCCCTTATAAAATGCAATTAGTGCAGCAAGAGAAAATACTAATTTTTTAGGAAGCTTCCCTTTTCTATCTAAATATTCAGTTAAGCTTGGTAAATTTCTAGTTTTAAATTTTGACATTGAATTTAATGCTATACTCATTAAATAATGTTTTACATATGGATTTTGAAATCTTTCAATTATTGCATCCGCAAACTCTACTAATTCGTCATGCGGTAAATCTAATGTTTCTACTATTTCTTCATAAATTAATCCTTTTATATATTTTCCTATTATTTCATGATCCACTGATTCTCCTACTGTATCTAAGCCATAAAGATATGATACAGGTACCATTGCTGTATGAGGACCATTTAGTATTCTTACTTTACTTGTTCTATATGGTGTCATATCATTTACTAGTTTTATATTAAGCCCAGCTTTCTCAAAAGGTAGTTCCTCCTTTAAAGATTGTGGTCCTTCAATTATCCACGAATGATACATTTCACCAATATCAACTAATTTGTCTTCATATCCTAATTCTTTTGTTATCTCATCTATTGTATCCATTGGATATCCTGGTACTATTCTATCCACTAAACTGCAACAAAATGTATTTGAATTATTAATCCAATTAATAAATTCTTTTTCTAAATTCCAAATTTCAGCGTATTGCAATACTATTTCTTTAAGCTTTTCACCATTTCTATCTATTAGTTCACATGGTATTATTGTTAAACCTTTACAGTTGTCACCATCAAATACTTTAAATCTATGATATAAGAATGCTGCTAATTTACCCGGAAAGCTTTTTTGACATCCACCTTCAAGTTTATCGGTTTCATCAAAGGCAATTCCTGCTTCTGTAGTATTTGATACTACAAATTTCAGTTCTGGATTTTCACCAACTTTTAGGTATTCATCATAATCCTTATATGGATTAATTCCTCTACTTATGGAATTTATTACTTTATGTTTTTTTAAAGCTTTCCCATTTTGAATACCTTGAAGGTATACAGTATATAAGCAATCTTGTTCAATTAACTTATGAATCTTCCCATGTTCTCTTGGTTGAACTACTACTACACTTCCATTAAAACCAGCTTCATCATTCATCTTATCTATCTGCCAGTCCACAAAAGCTCTTAAAAAATTTCCCTCCCCAAATTGCAATACTTTTTCAGGATAAGTTTTGAAATTTTTATATATTTCTCTGTTTAACCTCATTAGTAAATCCCCCTGAGTATCTATTACTACATATTTTTCTACGACTAAGATTAGATTAATGCATTTTAAGATAAAACTATCAAAGCATATTAATAAACTAGTATCTAAGTTACTAAATAGCTTCGATAGTTCTATTTTACTTAGTAAACTTGCTACATATTAAAGTATTTTTCAGCATTATTGTAACTTATGTCTGCTACAATTTGTCCTAAATGTTCAATATCATCTGGTAATTCTCCATTTTCAACCCATTGTCCGATTACATTACAAAGGATTCTTCTAAAGTATTCATGTCTTGTATATGATAAGAAGCTTCTTGAATCTGTTAACATTCCAACAAATGTGCTTAACATTCCTAAGTTAGCTAAAGTTCTAAGTTGATCTTCCATACCTATTTTATGATCGTTGAACCACCATGCTGATCCAAATTGCATTTTACCTTTAATTCCATCTCCTTGGAAACATCCTATTAATGTTCCTATAGTTGAATTATCATTTGGATTTAAACTATATATTATTGTCTTTGGTAATGCTTTTTCAACATTTAATGAATCTAATAATCTTGATAATGGAATTGCGACTTCTGTATCATTTAGTGCGTCAAATCCTGTATCAGGCCCTAGTTTTTTGAACATTGTTGAGTTATTGTCTCTAACACAATTCATATGCAATTGCATTGTCCAGCCTAAATCATGATATAATTTTCCGAAGAATTTTAATACATAAGCTCTAAGTTTATTTTCATCCTCAAAAGGCACTTGACCATTTTTTAATACATTTGCAAATATTTCTCTTACTTCTTCTATTGAAGCATTTCCTACTGGAACAAAATCTAATGCATTATCAGAAACTCTGCATCCAACTTCATGGAAAAATTCTACTCTCTTCTTTAAAGCTGCTAAATATTCATCAAAGTTTGTAATTTTTGTTCCTACAACTTCTTCTAATTTATTAAACCACTCTTTAAATGTTTCTTTATTGATTCCTAATGCCTTATCAGGTCTAAATGCTGGTAATACTTTCACGTCAAAGCTCTTATCTTCCTTAATTGCTAAATGATATTCTAACGAATCTATTGGATCATCTGTTGTACAAAGCATTTTAACATTTGACTTTTTAATAAGATCTCTTACTCTGAATCCATCCCCATTTAACATCTTATTTACTTTTTCCCAGATATCTGGTGCAGTTTTTTCATTTAAAACTTCATCTATACCGAAGAATCTTTTAAGTTCTAAGTGTGTCCAATGATAAAGGGGATTTCCGATTGCGTATGAGATTGTTTTAGCCCAAGCTAAGAACTTTTCGTAATCGCTTCCATCTCCTGTAATGTACTTTTCATCTATTCCAAAGGTTCTCATTTGTCTCCATTTATAATGATCACCATAAAGCCATACTTGAGTTATATTTTCAAATTTTTTATTATCTAAAATTTCTTTTGGATTGATATGGCAGTGATAATCAATGATTGGCATCTTTTCTGAATAATCATGATATAGCTTTTCTGCAGCGCCATTACTTAATAAAAAATTCTCATCCATAAATTTTTTCATAGTTAAATTCCTCTCCTTATTATGTTCACGTAAACAATTTAAATATCATTCAATTGTTAACGTGAACAGTACTTTAATATTATTATATTATGATTTTATTTAGAACGCAACACTTTTTTAGTTAACGTTAACATATTTTTTCTTCTTCTTCGTTTTTTTTGTAAGATTTTACACTAAAACTCTATTTATTGCATTCTGAAATCTATCTCTAACACTTATATTACCAATTCCAAAGTGTTTAAATATGATTACTATTCAAGAATACCATTTTCCCATTTGCCTTCTTGTAAATCTTGTGCTACTCTTCTATATTTATCATCTGGCAAATTGTGTAATAAGCCAACTACAATAGCAGCTATAACTAATGCAACTGCTGGATATAATGTCATTGCACCCTTGATTCCAAGTAATGTTTCTGCACTTTGCTCAGCATTTGCAACATATCCTGTCATTCCTAACACACCTGCACTTACTAGTGCAGCTATAGATTGAGCAATTTTTCTTGAGAAATTAAAGGCAGCATATGTTACCCCTTCTTTTCTTATTCCAGTATGCCAATGACCATAATCGATAGCATCTGTTACGAACGCCCAAGTGACTCCATTTGGAATTGCTAATCCTACATATCCAATTGTAACAAGTATTGTAAATGTTGTAGGATTTGTTGGTATTATAAAGTTTAATCCATTAGCTATAATTCCAATTACGAAACCTATCATAGCCGTTTTCTTTTTACCAAATTTACTTACTAAAAATGGAATGGAGAATATACCAATTACTGAACATCCAATCATTATACCATTAACTTTTGGTTGAAGAGTAATATCACCTAAGTTATACTGAGCAAAGAAAATCATCATTTGATTATTTGTATTCATTGCTGAAATTGTGAATAATTGCATTATGATTAAACATAAAAGTGGTCTATTGGTAAATACAACTTTGAAATAATCTTTAGCAGTAGCTTTTTCGGATTTTCCTTCTCTATTAACTACAACATGTTCTTTAGTATTACTGAAGCAAATGAAAAATGATACAACTCCAATAACTGCCATTATTGCAGCTGCAACTGGATAACCGATTTTTTTATTAGGAAACATCATAAGTATTGGTACAAATGCCACACCAACAATCAATTGTGCTCCTAATGATCCTGCTTGCCTAAATGTAGCTAATTGGCTTCTTTCATCTATATCTCTTGTCATTACTGATGCTAATGATCCATAAGGAACGTTAGTGAATGAATATACAAGTCCCCATGCCATATATGTTGCATATCCATATATAATTTTAGCTGACATCGGAATCTCCGCCATTGTAAAAGTAACAACTGTAAGTATAGCTAGAATTATACTAGAAATCATCATTACTGGTCTAAACTTACCGCTTTTACCAGCTTTTCTACCATCTATTATTGAACCAGCTAGAGGATCCATGAATGCATCGAATATTTTTGTAATCGAGAATATTCCAGCAACTGCTCCCGCACTTATTCCACATGTATCAACAAAAAATTTTGTAAGATATGATTGGCCTAAATCGAACATAAAGCCATTACCAAAATCTCCAAATCCATAAGATATTTTTTCTCTTAAACTTAGTTTAACATTACCTGCATCCGTATTCCGTACTTCAGCATTTTTTTTCAATTGTTCCATTATTATTCCTCCATAGTTATTTCAATTTGATTATTTCTCAATATAAATCAAATTTTATAAATTATTTTTTATCTTAGCTATTAAATCTCTATATTCCGCATCAGTTAACATAACTTTCTGTGGATTCATCTCAAAAGTTTTTCCCCAGGATGGGCCACCTTCATATTTAGGTACTATATGAAGATGCAAATGCTTCATAGTATCTGCAAATGCTCCATAATTAACCTTGTCCGGATTAAAAGCCTTATGAATTGCTTTTGCAACCTTTCGTGCATCATTTATGAATAACGCTGCCTCTTCTTCAGTTAAATCTGTAATTTCACTTTTATGTTCTTTAAAAACTACATTACATCTTCCTCTATAAGTTTGTTCTTTGAATAAGTATACTGTCGATACCTCTAAATCACAAATCTTAATCATTAAATTGTCAAGATCTTGATTTTTAGAACAATAAAAACAACTCTGATCAAAACTCATTTTTCTTCCTCCTTGATAATAATTTATAATAAAAAAACAATCATCATAACTTTTACATTGATTGTTTTTTAACAAACAATCTTACAAAAATCCTCTAAATATAAATACTAAATAGCATTTATATTTTCCAATATTTATATTAGTTTTATAGTACTTCTTTAACAGCTTCCTTCATACCTGCTTTTTCAATTATTGCTAAGTATTCAGTAACCTTGTCGGTTAAAC
>NZ_LZZL01000136.1:0-10279 GCF_002006495.1 Clostridium sp. BL-8 | reverse complement strand
TAGGATGTCTATCTGCTAAGTAAATATCTAAATGTTAAATGTAGAAAATCAATTGCAACATATATATATACTTTGTGTTATAATATTATGAGCAAATTTTAGTTTATGGAGGAGATATAATATGTTTACTAAAGAGGAACTTCTTGTAATTGAAGATGCCTTAAAAATAGCAGATGCTGAGTATATAAAACTCATAGATGAAAATAAAAATAATAAAAATAGAATGGTTGCTTTTAATAGAAAGCAGAAAAAATTATGGTTAGTTCAAAATAAATTGAAAAAGCTTATAGAGGAGCAGAGCATATGAAAGAGTTATTTAAAGTTAAAGATTTAGTATTTTACGAAGAAGAGTTTGTTGATAATATAGATGATTATGAAGATATACTAGAAATTATTCAAGAGTTAAGTCCTGATTTAGATTATGAATTAATTGAAGTTGCAGGGGCAAATGGATGTTGTGATAAAACTAAAAAAAATTACTTAATTGAGATTATTGGATATATTGATGAAAATGATGAATTTATAACTAAAGAAGAAAGAGATGCCATGGGAGTCATGGCTCTTAATAAGAAATTCGACTTATTTGTTATAACAGTTCATAAATGCACAGCTTGTAATAAGTGGGTAATTTCGTTGTTAGAATAAAACTACATATATTTATTATTTTATAGTAAATTTATAATTAAAAAATCGAGTAGCAAATCGAATATAAAATTAATTTGAGTTATGGGAATAAATTGAGCTTTAGCATGAAAGCCATCCTATTAAAAAATAATTTTATAATTTCGATTTGTTATTTTTTTTGTATACAAAAGATTAGCGTACATAGTATGGCTACTCTTGGGACAGTATATATTTATATGGTTTAAGGTGGTGAATATATATGAAGAAATGTAATGCTTTTATAATATGTTTATTGATAATTTGCAACATACCAATTGTAGCAGCTGCCTCTGATGATAAAAATTATAATGTTGAGATGAAACAGGATATTTTAATACTTATGTTAGCATATCCAGAATATGTTGTTGGTGTAGAAAAAAAGAGTGATGATGAAGTTTATTTAATTATGAAATCTGGTAAAAAAATTATTTATGACGATAAAAAGCAGAAGAATCATGAAGAGAAATTTGCAAATCCAGATATTCAAGATATGTTAGAACAAGAGTATCCTTTAGGAACTATAACTGATATTATGGATAAAGATTTTAATCCTGGAAGAACTAGGCATTATGGGCTTTTGGGTGAGGTTTATGGAAATTCTAAAGGTGCTGTAGAAAAAAATTTAGCAAGCTTGAAATATGGATATACAAATTATCAATTTAATAGCAAAAATAGTGCAAATACATCATTAGAAGCTGCTCTAAAAGAATTAATGCCTCTTGCAAAAACTCGCGGCGATATTGGAAGTATTCTTTATCCAGCCAGTGGAACTTTCAACTATAGAGTTATATCAGGTACTGGAATGTTAAGTCCACATTCTTATGGTATTGCAATTGATTTAAAAAGTGATAAAAGAGATTATTGGAAGTGGAGTTCGAGAGAAGGCGGGAAGAAGAGATTGTTAGAGTATCCAAAAGAATTAATAGACGCTTTTGAGAAAAATAATTTTGTATGGGGTGGAAAATGGGGTCACTTTGATATTTTACATTTTGAATATAGACCAGAAATAATATTAAAAGCTAAATATTTTGCTAATTGTGATAGTAATAATGAATGGTATGAAGGCGTGCCTTTGGATGAGAATACAAAAAGATGTATTGAAATAATAAATAATTCACTACAGTAAAAAGAGATTATTTTGAAAGGGGTATTTAAATATGCAACTCTCTAAAAATAAAAGAGCCTTGTTTATAATAAATAATATTATTATTGCTACTTTGCTTTTTTCATTGTTTAACTTTAGAAATAAAGTAGCATTAGCAGATACTATATCAAAAGAGGATGCTCAAAATATAATAGAAAATATTTTTCAGATTAAGAATAAAGCAATATTAAGTAAAGACTTGGATTCTATACAATCTTTATATGCTACTGACACTAGATATGGCCAATGGGCATTTGAATATGAAGAAAAAAGAGTGAAATATATAAATAACTGGGCAGAAAAACAAGGTATTAAATTTGTTGATATAGTACCTAAAGTTGTAGTTAGAAAATCTACGATTAAAGAAGATAAATGTTCTTTTAACATAACTTGTAATACTGAGTATAAATACATATACCCAAGTGAACCTTGGAAAATTAATAGCTCAAGGCTTGGAACATATCATTCCTTTCAATTAGCCAAGAGAGGTGATGCGTGGATAATCACTAAAGAATGGTATACGGATCCTTTTGCAGACTCATTAAGCCTAGAATCAATTAAGGCTGATGCAATTAAGGAATATATAAAAGCTCAACCATCAAGAGATATATCTGATATCAGTGAAAGAAGAAAAGGCGCTAAAGAATATGCAGAAAAATATTGTGGAGCTGCATCAATTGAAGAATATGGATTTAAGTATAACAATAAATATAGAAATTTTAATTCTCAAGGAGGTGATTGTGCGAATTTTGCTTCACAAGTATTACATGAAGGAGCTAAGTTTAAGGAAACTTCTGTATGGAATTATGATAAGGGAGATGCCACAGGACCCTGGGTTAATGCGGATAAATTTACTTATTATATGATAAATAGCGGAAGAGCTTCAGTTATAGCTAAAGGAAGTTATGAAAAGGTATATAAAGCCTCTTATAAATTGCTTCCGGGAGATTTTGTGGCTTATGAGAAAAAAGGAGATATAACACATGTTTCAGTAGTTACAGGTGTTGATTCAAAAGGTTATGCTTTAGTGACATGTCATAATTCCGATAGAAATAATGTTCCATGGGACTTGGGGTGGAGTGACAAAAAAATAAAATTTTGGTTAATTAAAGTAAATTGTTAATTATAATAAGCTTTAGGAAAGATATATTCCTAAAGCTTTACTAATATTAGCATATTCATCTTTACCTATTTTATAATAATATAGTATAATACAATTCAAAGATTAATTTACAATAGGGGGAGGCAGGAATAAATCATAAATATTCTTGCTATGATACATATGGAAAAGATGATTTTAAAGCGAAAAGATGGAAAGAATATAGAGGCTGAATTAAAAGAATTAGACTTAAGTCACGTAAATAAGATAATGAAGCTTCAAGATGAAATTTACGAAGGATTGATTAATAAAGATTTTTATTCTTGTTCTAAACAAGAAGAATTTGAAGATATCATAAATGAAAAGGGAAAGATTATAGGATTATTTACTCATGATAATAATGAGTTGATAGCTATAGGTGTTTATGTTGAATATGGTTTAGCGGAAGAAAACTATGGGTATGATATTCAAATTAAAGGTGAGGAACTCTTAAAAGTTGGGCAAATTGAATCAACATTAGTTGCTGAAAATTATAGAGGAAATAAGCTTCAAAAGAAAATATGTGAACATCTTGAAAAAACAAGTAAAGCTAAAGATATTAAGTATATTTGTGCAACTGTTGCTCCTGATAATAAGTATAGTTTAAATACATTTATTGAACTCGGGTATAAAATCTTGATTGAAAAACTAAAATATGGTGGATTAAAAAGATATGTTTTAATGAAAAAATATTTATAACATAATTTATAATTTTATTAATATACCATAATAAGAATAAAGTTATATTTGAGGAAATATATAAGCCGAAATGAATTATTTGATAATAAATAATATATTTTTAAAAAAAGTATTGATTTATGGATAATTTTGAAATATAATAAAGCACATAAGATGTTTAGTAACAAATTAATAAGAATTTAATATTTTATATATAGATTTATAAATGCAATGATGAAGAAAAGTAAATTCAAATAGGTGATTTTTAGAGAGCAGATGATGGTGGAATATCTGTATGAGTCTTGAATTGAAAGAACACTTCGGAGCAATTAACTGAAATTTTAAGTAGATGATCTAAGTGATCGTAGTGCGTAATAAAGAGTAGGCTTAATCGGGTCCACACCGTTAAAAGTGGAGGGTATAAAATTATGTGTTATATATTTTTGTATTTGTTTGAGGTGAGTTTTAATATAAACTAACTAGGGTGGTACCGCGAAGTATTCTCGTCCCTATGCATAAGCATAGAGACGAGTTTTTTTTTATAAATTTATATTTGAAATAGCTAAAATAGGAGATTATTATAAATATGTCCTGTAAAAATAAGCAATAAATGTAAAAAGGAGTAATAATAATGAAAAGAATATTTATTAAAGATTTAGCAGTTAATGATGAAGAAAAAGTATTACTTAAAGGATGGGTTCATAAAATTCGTGATCTTTCACATGTCTCATTTATCCTACTTAGAGATAAATCAGGAATAATTCAATTGGTATGTAATAAAGAGCAAATAAAAGGTTTAAGACTTGAAAATGCAATAGAAGTAACTGGAATAGTTCGTATAAATGAAAAAGCACCACAAGGAATGGAAATAGAAGTATCGGATATTAAAATAGCAGGTACTGTTTATTATGATAAATTACCATTTGAGATTCAAAGTTATAAAGAAAAAGCATCTCTTGAAACACAATTAGATTACAGAACAATTAGCCTAAGAATTCCTAAGAAAAAGGCAATATTTAAAATTCAAAATGAAATTGAAGAAGCATTTAGAACATTTTTTAAGGGTAATGATTTTGAAGAAATTCATACTCCAAAGATAACACACTCCGGAACAGAAGGCGGTTCTGAAATGTTCACCGTTAACTACTTTAACAGAAGAGCCTTCCTTGCACAAAGTCCACAATTTTGGAAACAAATGATGGTAGGAGCAGGTTTTGAAAGAGTTTTTGAAGTTGGATATGCATATAGAGCAGAGCTTCATAATACATGGAGGCATTTAAATGAATATGTCAGCTTAGATGTTGAAATGGGATTTATTAAAGATGAAACTGATCTTATGGATATGGAAGAAAGCTTTATGAGATATTTATATAAGCATTTAAAAGAGAAATGCAGCGAAGAGTTAAAAATGTTTGATGTAGAGCTTCCAGAAGAAATAAATATTCCAAGAATTCCACTAGCAAAGGCTCAAGAAATTTTACTTCAAGAATTCGGCAAGAAATCTCCAGTTGGAAATATTGATAATGAAGGTGAAGCATTATTCCACAAGTATGTAAAAGAAAAATACAACAGTGATTTTGTGTTTTTAACAGAATATCCAACAGCAAAAAGACCAATGTACGCAATGGAATGTGAAGAGAATCCAGAAATGACAAAGAGCTTTGACTTAATATTTAAAGGTGTTGAAATTACAACAGGAGGTCAAAGAATTCATGATTATGAGATGTTAAAAGCTAAAATGCTCAGACTAGGATTGAAGCTTGAAGATTTTGCTTTCTACTTAGATACATTTAAATATGGAATGCCACCACATGGAGGATTTGCTATTGGACTTGAAAGAATAACAATGCAGATTTTAAATCTTGGAAATATCAGAGAAGCATCACTATTCCCAAGAGATATGAAGAGACTAACACCTTAAGTATAAGTGAGAGACAAAATTTGAAGTGAGAATCGAAATTTGATGTTTCGTTCTTCGAACTTCCACAGCGAGTGAATACGAGTCGTGTTTCCTTAAGAGTGAAAATGTATGAGTTTTGTATTAAATTCATTGAGAAGTCTAAAAGTAATTTACGTAATAGAAACTTTTATAAATCTTTTATTACGTAAATTAACTTAAATATAAGTGAAAATTATGAATTTTAATTAGGGTAGGTTTAGAAAACAGTATTAAATGACAAAAATTTAATGAGGTGAAAGTAATGAAAGTTAGTATTGATGAAGTAAAATATATAGCAAAGCTTTCTAAATTAAAATTTTCTGATGAAGAAGCGGCTAAGTTTGCAAAAGAATTTGAAGGCATTTTAGAGAATTTTCAATATTTAAATGAATTAGATTTAAATATTAAAGAAGATGTAGATAATAAAGCTGGATTAAAGCCAGTAGTTAGAAAAGATGAAGTTAAGTCATTTGAATGTAATGACCTTTTTAGAAATGTTAAAGATATGCAAGAAACATATATTAGAGTACCAAAGATTATTGAATAGGGTGGTGAGATCAAGATGAAAATGAATATAAAAGAAATGGTAGAAAAAATTAAAACTGGGGACTTAACTAGTGAAGCTCTAGTTCAATCATATATAGACGAAATTACAAAGACTGAAGAAACAGTTAATGCATTTTTATCATTACAATGTGATGAAGCTTTAGCTAAAGCAAAAGAAATAGACGCAAAAATTAAGGCTGGAGAGACTTTAGGAAAACTTGCAGGTATTCCAATAGCAATAAAGGATAATATTTGTACAGAAGGTGTAAAAACTACCTGTGCTTCAAAAATGCTTGAAGATTTTGTACCTCCATACGATGCAACTGTAGTAAAAAAATTATTAGCTGAAGATGCAATTATTATTGGTAAAACAAATATGGATGAATTTGCAATGGGATCATCTACTGAAAATTCAGCATTTAAAAAGACATTAAACCCACGAGATACATCAAGAGTTCCAGGTGGATCTTCGGGTGGATCTGCTGCTGCAGTAGCAGGAAAAATGTCTCCAATATCCCTTGGATCTGATACAGGTGGATCAATTAGACAGCCAGCAGCTTTTTGTGGAGTTGTAGGGCTTAAGCCAACTTATGGTTTGGTTTCAAGATTTGGACTTATTGCTTTCGGATCATCTTTAGACCAAATAGGACCATTTTCTAATTCAGTAGAAGATAGTGCATATATATTAAATATAATATCTGGAACTGATGAATATGATTCTACAAGCATAAGAGACTTAAGAGAAATAGATTATACATCAAATCTTAAAGATGGAATTAAGGGAATGAAGATTGGTGTTCCAGAAGAATTCTTTGGCGAAGGTTTAGATGAAGAAATCAAAGCTTCAGTTAATAATAGCTTAGAAAAATTAAAAGAATTAGGAGCAGAAGTAGAAATATTCTCTTTCCCTATAATAAAGGATGGATTAGCAGCTTATTATATAATGTCATCTGCTGAAGCAAGTACTAATTTAGACAGATATGATGGAATAAGATATGGTCATAGAACTTCAAATTATACAAATGTGGATGAATTAATGGAAAACAGTAGAACTGAAGGTTTTGGACCAGAAGTTAAAAGAAGAATTATGATGGGAACATATGCATTGGCATCAGGATATTACGATGCTTATTACAAGAAAGCAGATGCATTTAGACTAAAGTTAAGACATGATCTTAAAAAGACTTTTGAAAAATATGATTTAATCGTAGGACCAGTTTCTCCAATATTACCATTTAAAATTGGCGAGAAAAATGCTGACCCATTAGCAATGTATTTAGCTGATATTTACACTATTAATGTTAATTTAGCTGGAAATCCAGCAATATCAATTCCATCAGGGGTTAGTAAAGAAGGCTTACCAATTGGAATTCAATTAATGGGTGATATGCTATGTGAAGAAAAAATATTCAAAGCAGCATATAGTTTAGAGCAAGCTTTAGCTATTGAATTATAGGAGGGGAATTACGATGAATTTTGAAACAGTAATAGGACTTGAAATACATGCAGAGCTAAAATCAAAAACTAAGATTTTCTGCTCTTGTTCAACTAAATTTGGGGCAGAACCTAATGCAAATACATGCCCAATATGCACAGGAGTACCTGGAACACTCCCAGTTCTTAACGAAGAAGTTGTAAATTTAGCAATAAAAGCAGGTACTGCACTAGGATGTACAATAAATAAATATAATAAAATGGATAGAAAAAATTATTTTTATCCTGATCTTCCTAAGAATTATCAAACTTCACAATTTGATTTACCAATATGTTCAGGTGGACTTGTAGAATTTGAACATGAAGGAAAGCAAGTAAAGGTTAGATTAAATAGAATTCATATAGAAGAAGATGCCGGTAAATTAGTTCACGTAGAAGGAGAACCAGTTTCTTTAATTGACTATAACAGAGTTGGTGTTCCACTTGCAGAAATAGTTACAGAACCAGATATGAGAAGCGTTGGAGAAGCTGTAGCATTTATGAAAAAGCTTAAAGCAATTTTAGAATATGGCGAAATTTCAGATTGCCGTATGGAGCAAGGTTCACTTAGATGTGATGCTAATATTTCTTTAAGACCAGTAGGACAACAAGAATTTGGTACCAAGGTTGAGCTTAAAAACATAAACTCTTTTAGAGAACTTCAAAAAGCTTTAGAAAAAGAAGAAAGAAGACAAAGAGAGCTTTATACCTATGGAGAAGGTCATAAGGTTGTTCAAGAAACAAGAAGATGGGATGCTGCAAAAGGTAAAACAATTTCAATGAGATCTAAAGAAGAAGCTGATGATTATAGATACGTTGTAGAACCAGATTTACCACCAATTATCATATATGATGAGCAAATTGAAGCTATGAAAAAATCTTTACCTGAAATGCCAGATGAAAAGAAAGAAAGATTCCTAACTTCATACAAATTAGTAGAAAAGGATGTAGAAATCTTAATAGGTGATAAAGGACTTGCAACTTTCTTTGAAAAAGTTGTAGCTTTAGGAGTTACACCTAAAATAGCGTCAAACTGGATACTAAGTGATATTTTAAGAATATTAAATGATAGAAAAATTGAATCAGAAGATATGACTCTAGAAGCTGAAAATTTTGCAAAACTTCTTAAAGTAGTTGAAGAAGGAAAGATAAGCAATAATATTGGTAGAGAAGTGCTTGAAGATATCTTTAATGAAAATAAAGATCCAATGAAAGTAATTGAAGAAAGGGGACTTATGCAAATAAGTTCATCTGATGAAATAGAAAAAATAGTTGATGAAGTAATTGCAAATAATCCTCAATCTGTTGAAGATTATAAAGCAGGTAAAACTCAAAGTGCAGGCTTCCTAATGGGGCAAGTAATGAAAATATCAAAGGGAAAAGCAAATCCAAAGGTAGCAAAAGAGCTAGTAGACAAGAAGCTTAGTGAATTATAAAAATTCAGATAAAGTTTATATAGAGATCATGCATTAAATTTTAAGAGCATGATCTCTTACTTAATTATTTTAGAAAAATTTCTCTAACTTTTTTATAATTAGGTTATATAAATAATATTTCTAGATGAAAATAATAATTGTACATGCTATAATTAAATTATTAAAACACAAGATTTAGAAAGACAGAGGATTAAGTTTATGGAAATAAAAATTGAAATTCCAATATTTAAAATATTAGCTATATTATGTTCAGGAGTATTAGGTTATTTAGTTGGATTATTTGTATATAGTTAAGATCAAGAATAAGATTTAACATTAAATACAGTTGTATAAAACTAGAAGTAATAATTAAATATGAATGAATATGATTGTTGATAGACTAAGTAGTTGTACGGCTGCTTGGTCTTATTTTTGATGTGGACTTATTTGCCTAAATAATTAATAAGAATTATATAAATAGAGTTTTTTATTATTTACATAATCATGTCAATTTTGTATAATTTATTATATGAAAGGGGTAGATATTAATGGAAGAGATAAACATAAGGAATATACTAAACACTTATAAGAAGTTTAGTAAAAGGCAGAGTGAGATATTAGGGAATCTTGCTAAGAAAAAAGAATATTATACATTTGATGACCTTCAGAAACAACTTCAAGAAGATGAGGAAGCGAAAAAGTTATTAAAAAAGATATTATTAATTGTAAATGGAGAGTATGAAAAAGCAGGTGTATACAAACCTAAACCTGCGTCAAATGATAATAATATAGAAGAAGTAGAACTGTATATGTAAAAAGCTGATTGAACTCTATTAATTTAGGGTTCTTTTATTATCTATATAATTATGCTTTTTTTGAATAATTAGTTATGCACATGAATGCCTAATGGAAATAAGAGAGCGTTGAGTGGTAGTATTCAGAAGGTAACGAGAAATGGAAATTGGTACGTGGATATCAGCCAGATAGTAGACAGTGGGGTATAAAGGATAACTAGTATAAAAAAGAATATATAATGCGATAGACAATAAATACAGGTTCTTTAGTTATTTGTTAGAGAACCTGTATTTTTTATAATCTAATCTTTAATACAATACTAATGTGCATTCTTAAGTCTATTAAAAAAATATTCATAGGATATTGATACACACCATTAGATTACGTTTTATATCATAATTTTATATTGAAATAGAGAGGTATTTTCAGACATTTCCTAATTATCTTCGTCCTTAAGTTTTAATACCTTATCTAAGTTTTCAAAGACA
>NZ_LZZL01000135.1:0-9311 GCF_002006495.1 Clostridium sp. BL-8 | reverse complement strand
CGAAAGATTATAATGGGATGATAAGCTATCTTTTATTGTGCTAGTTAAGATTGTTATATTCTTTAAAAAAACCATAATTAGTATATATGTTTACTAATTATGGTTTTTAAATGTGAATGGAATATCGTTTTCATAATTTCTATAATTTAAATTGATTTACTTAATTTCTCTTTTAGATTTCTATCTTTCTCAATAAACCAGCCTTCTTCTTCACATATATTTCCCCATTGAACTATATCATCTATTTCTTCTTTGGTTAACTCAACCGATATCTTATTAATAATTTTTAAATTTTCTTCATAATACCCATTATACATTTTTAATGCATTAGTTTCTCCTTTTAACCCCAATGAATATAGCGGTGTTCCCTGTGAATCTTTATGATGAGCCACAACGTAAAGTCTTACTCCATGATTCTTTTTATCGGACTCAGAATTAGTTTGTATTACTTCAACTAAGGTTCCTAATGGTATATTATATTTGTCCATAATATCTACATCCTCTCAAAATAAATTCTATAGAAAACTTTATTTTCTTTATTCTTAAGAAATTATTAATTCTCTTTTTTTTCTAGTTCTTCAACTCCAAATAATGCTGCTCCTAGTGCTCCTACTATTTCAGGTTCATCTGAAATAAATAACTTTTCGCCTATTTTTTCTTCTAAAGCATTTACAACTCCAACATTCTGAGCTACACCTCCAGTCATCATGAATTCACTTTCTTTTCCTACTCTACCAAGAAGAGCATTAGTCTTGCTTGATATAGATTGATTTAAAGCGTGAATAATATCAGCTTTTTCTTTGTTTTGTGCAATAAGGGAAATTACTTCTGACTCGGCAAAAACCGAACACATGCTGCTTATTTTTATATCTTCGCTCCATTTCAAAGATTCAGGTCCCATATCCTTTATATCTATTTCAAGAGTTCTAGCCATCATTTCTAGAAATCTGCCGGTTCCAGCCGCACATTTATCATTCATTACAAAATCAATTACTTCTCCTTTTTCATTTAACTTAATGACCTTACTATCCTGGCCTCCTATATCTATTATTGTTCTAATTTTGGGATTTAAATAATGAGCACCTTTACCATGACAGCTTATTTCTGTTATCTCTTTATCAGCAAAAGATATACTTACCCTTCCATAACCAGTAGCAACTATTAGTGAGATGTCAGTTCTGTTTAATTTTGATTTATTTAATATTTCCTCTAAAATTCTGTTCGCACTTTCACTACTTTTAGCTCCAGTTCTTATTACTGTGTAAGCTACAATTTCCTTATTAGTATTAACAACTACCGCATTTGTTGATGTTGAACCACTGTCAATTCCAATCACATACTTTATATCTTCATCTTTTTTATTAGAATTATTTTTTGATTCTTCGCTAATAACATTTTTCATTTTACTATCACCTTTTTCCATGTTTGTTTTTAATGCTTCAATAAATGCCTCAACCCTTGTTTTTATTTGTCCTTCACATTGTTTTGTGTAATCTGTCTCTACTTTTAATATTGGAACATCATAATTTTCTTTCATCTCAGCATATTCATAAGAATAAATATCACAGAATTTAACTGTATGATATATAATTCCATCTAGATTCTCTTTTTGTTCTTTAAGAAAATCTTTTCTATCATTAATATCTGTCATGCGAAGACAAGGCAATTTACTCAACAAATCTTTTATATATTTATGATATACGTCCTCATCATTTAACTCATATTTCCGTTCATCACCGGTACATGAAATATTAAATAATACATTAACATTGGAGTTTTTAACCAATTCAATTATTCCCTCATTGCATCTTGCGCCCATCATTCCTACGTTTATACCAGTTGAAGGCTTACTATAATTTATTTTTATTGAATCACAGATTTCTTTAAGTTTCTCTTCTTCAAATGTCTTTTTGCTAAAACTTTCATATGCATGTATCATTTTTTTAACTATATTTTCATAAATTCTTATAGATTCATCGTTTACTTTTCTAGGCAAATCTAATATATAAATGAATTTATCTGGAAAAGTATCTTTTAAAGTATCATAAAGCCTTCTAGTACTATCACAACAGCTTGTTAATACTACTCCTTCATAATCATTTAAAATTACATCTTCTAATACACCCTTAACATAAGAACACAAGTTAGTATGCATCATCATTTCAGCTTTATCATAGCTCGTTACATTAGGTTCTATTCTCTTTGTCTCAGCACCTAGACTTGTGAATATTTCTATTGGCGTATATTTGCAAGTATATCCAATCATATGTTTCCCTCCGTATTTTTTAAGATTTCTAAAAAAGCTTCTAATCTAGTTTTTAACTGTCCATCTTGACAATTTCTCCTATCCATACAATCTCCATCCAAAATAAGCATTGGTATATTTTTTTCTTTCATTGCATCCTTAAGCTGCATTACACCGCCAGAAGATTGCTTGCAGCCCCAATGACAAAAATGAATGATAGCTTGAGAACCTAAATCATCTACAGCTTTTTTAATTGCCTCGATCTTTCTTTCATAGGAGCCATTATATATATTTAAAATAAGCTTCTTTGCCAATGCTTCTAAAGGATGTTCAACATCCAATTCATCCATGTAATCAAAATTCGTATCATATGATTGAATTTGATATTTAGGATTAAAATTAAAATATTCCTTCATCGTTTCTTGATAATATGGCAAAAGATGAACCCAAAATACTTTTAGTCCTTCACTTTCAGGATACTTTTTTATATCTTCTGCTAATAATTTATAAAAATTATAAATTTCTTTAGTTCCTATACCTACATGTGATGCAAAAAGCATATACATATGCAAAGTTAAAGAGCTCGGATAATATTTTGTTCTTTGATATTTTAAATATTCTTTGAAAAAACTTTTGGATTCATTTTCCCTTTTTAATATTTCCTTCAATTCATTCTCATTAAATTTCTTCTTACACTTTTCTTCAAGCATATTAATCATCTGTCTTAATTGGACTACAACATATTTTTCATTTTCTAGAGAATACTCATAAGGAATATCTAAGATATACGAATCTAAATCATGTTTGCCAGCAAGATAACGGATTGTATTAACATTTCCATCACAACAGGTAGATGTTGTAAATGCAAACTTAGGCTTGGGTAGAATTCCGCTTTCTACTGTTCCAATAAAACCTTTATGATATGAACATAGGGTTTCCGCAACTCCGATATTTTCAGCATATTCATTTACAAAATCCTCACATTCAAAACCTGACATAAAGCAAGACATGCATTCCAGTGATAATGGATTGATATCAAAGCATTGTAGAATTTCCACCGGAGTAAAGATATTAACCCAGGCAGAATTTTCTGGACTTTTTAATCCTCTTAAGATCGAATTAAGAGCTATTAAATTCAATTCTTTATATGCTTTAGGAACTTCTTGAGATGAAAACTTAACCATTTGCTTTTCTAAGAAAAGTCCTAATTTAATCATTTTATATGCTGTTTTTGGATTGGCTTCAGCTTGTTTTTTGGTTAATTCCTCATATTTTTTTACAATATCCATATCCACCTCATTCTTATGACCGAACGTCATATTCACATTTTTTACATTTTTGATTTATCATACCAACTATTATTTTATTCCTTAATGAAATTTTTATCAAATATAACTATTATTAAATATGTAAAATTTATTAAAATATAATAAGGATTGAAGCAAGTTTTATTTAATTCTACTCTTGCCCAATCCCTATTTATTTTAAAATAAAAGTCTATCTTTTATTTTTTCTTTATAATTTTCAATTCTACGCTTTTCATAGCTATTAAGTTGTAGCTTTTCAGTTCTGTAATCGTAGAAAATTTCTTTATTATTCTCATATGGCTTAGTTTCAAAAACTTTTCTAAAAACTTTGATTAGACCCTTTACTTTTGAAAAAAGCATTTCTATTTTGAATTCATCTTTCATATTATTTTTGCCTCTACTAACTTTAAATTTCATTCCGTATTTTTTATAACTCCTTTCTTTGAATATCCATTAAATTTTCTTTTATAACTTCTCATTTAAATCTCTCCTTTACTAATTATTTTTGACAAGTTTATATTATTATAAACTATCATCATAATAATAGATTACTCTTACTGTCGCTTAAGGTATATGTAAAAAATAATTAGAATAAAACTTTCCAACTTTATATGCATGGACACCCGAAAAATAGATAACACTGCTTATATTTTAATCTTAATATTAAGTCAGAATTATAAATTCTATAGTATATTTTCATCGTAATCTCACAAAATACTACACAGTGAGGTGTTCATAATGAAATTAAAAGTATTTATAATATTCTTTTTAATGTTTACATTTGCTCTTGTAAAAGTACCACAGGCAGTTTTTATATCAGATTCTTATAAACAAGGTGTATATAATATTTCTGAAGTAGCGGATTTTACCGCTACCGCTAAACTGGTAGTAAATCCGCCTACAACTTTGATAATAATTGATTCTACTGGTAATCAAAGATATTTTAAAAACTTTGAAAATCTTAATGAAGTTGTAAACTTAGGTTATATTAAAAATGGAGATCTTATTATAATAGCTGGTAAAGGAGAAATAGCTATAACTAAATCATAGTTATTCATTTAGTCCCTATATCTAATTCTCACCATTATAATTAATATTAATTTCTATCTTTATATATAAATCACATTTTCATCATATAGGTAATGATATACTCTTTTTCTCGATTGACAATGTTAAGTATGTTATTTCATATAATCCTTTAAAATGTCATTTATATTAGTTACTTTACTTATAGAAATCTTTCTTTTACGTTGTTCTTATATTTTTAAGCTTATTTAATTTAAAAATAATTTTTCTTATACTGTCTTCTGAAAGATTATATAATTCCGCTATATCAAGGATTTTAGTTCCTTTTTTATAAAGATTGTATATTTCTAAATTTCTTTCCCTTATTGCTATTCTAGTACCATTATTTTCTCCCCAGCCTTTTCTCTCTTCTTTTCTAGGAATATATATGTTTTCTCCCTCAATATATTTTTGCAGCTCCTCTAAAAGTTTCTTCGGCAAAATATCCTTTCCATTTTTGTAACACAATGTTCAATTCCTCCTTATCTTTTATAAGTTCTAGTATTATTTCGCTTTTAGAATTTCCCATTGAAATCACCTCCTAATAAATTTAAAATTTAAAACTACAGTTTTTCATCTTGAATTTTGGATAAAAAAATCCCGTGGATATATATAACCATCCACGGGACTTTAGAAAAAAGACAATAAAAAAACACGATAATCCTCGTGCACTCTGTCAGATTTCAATCCATATTAACTCTTCAGATGACGGTTATTAGTCACTTTCGAAAGCATACTAAGCTTTGATTTATCTAAACTTTCTACAGAAGTTATAGAAATAACTATAAACTTGTTACAGTGCTTCCGACAATATTAAATTATTTAAAAAACACCTCTGCACAATATATAAATGAATTCATATTCTAACTCCTCCTTCATCTGAATTTATTAAACTATTTATATTTTATTTCAAATTTCACTTTCTGTCAACATATTCCAATTATGCTTTATTGCTATTACTACTTTAATGATAACAGTAGAAGAGGTCATTTTAACCTGCCCTCTTCATTATTTATCGATGACACTACTAACCTACTATTTAGGCCAATAGCCACCTCCTATTAATAATCAATATTATCATCCCCTTTCATTTAGAATCACCGGCTGTTTTAATTATCTCATGTGCTGGATAAATTTTCCAATGGAAAAAATTCTTATAATTAAATTTTCCTAATATTCTCTAGTTAATGTTTATTTTGTTAAAATATCATTTGTAAATATCCATTGTTTTTATTTAAGCTTTTTTACATATTTAAGATTCTATTTATGAAAACATATTTTTTGATTTTTTACACAAAATATGTTTAATAACAAAGGAGGTATTCAATAATGAGCAAAGGTATGAAACTTGGAATATTGGTAGTTGTAATATTAATAATTTTAGGTATTCCTATTACTGCTTATAATCAATTGGTTTCCCTTGAACAAACGGCAAATTCTGCATCATCCAATATTGATACTCAGCTTCAAAGAAGATCGGATTTAATTCCTAATTTGGTTAATACAGTTAAAGGATATGCTGCTCAGGAAAAAACAATATACACAGATATAGCAGATGCACGAAGTAAATTGGCTGGAGCTACCAACATACAGGATAGAGCTGACGCAGATAATCAGCTTTCTGGAGCACTTTCTAGATTGTTAGTTGTAGTTGAGAATTATCCTGAATTAAAATCAAATCAAAATTTTAGAGATTTATCCGTTCAATTAGAAGGTACAGAAAATAGAATTGCTGTAGCTAGACAAGATTATAATACTGCTGTAACAAATTATAATACTAAAAGAAGAAGCTTTCCGAGCAATATAGTAGCATCATTATTTGGATTCCAGGAAAAAGCACTTTATAAAGCGGCAGAAGGTGCAAAAGATGTTCCTTCAGTGGATTTTACTAAATGAAAATAAATAATAAAAGCAAAATTCTTAATTTATTTATATGCTTTTTTCTTTTAGTAATTCTTTTTTCATCCTTTCAATCAAATGCTGAAATTAAAATTCCTTCCCCTACAACATATAAATATTTAAATGATTATACTAATGTAGTAAGTCAAACTGAAATGACTAGTATAGTATCCATTGGGAAAGAACTAGAAGATAAAACAGGCGCTCAAGCAGTAGTTGTTCTAATAAATTCAACAAATAATGTTCCTATAGAAGATTATGCTATTACACTTTTTAGAACCTGGGGAATAGGCCAAAAAGAAAAAGACAATGGCTTACTTATTTTATTAGCCATAAATGATAGAACATGGAGAGTAGAAGTAGGTCGAGGTCTTGAAGGAGCTATTCCAGATGTATTAAGTAACAGAATTATGGAATCTATTGCAAAGCCTAGATTTGCAGAAGGTAAATATGGTGAGGGATTAGTCAACTCATATAGTACCTTTTCTGATTATATCGCCAAGGAATATAATGTTACTTTAGATAAATCTTTAAATATATCATTACCAAAGCAAACTACTGCTCAACCTTATGGTACTGGTACTAAAATTGCAGGCGGTATAATAATAGCAATGTTACTATTAGATTTTATGTTTAATAGAGGAAGAATTTCTTTATCTCTATTACAACTCATTTTTTGGAGTAATATATTTAGAGGTCGTGGACCAAGAGGAGGCGGATCTTCCGGCGGAGGTTTTGGTGGCTTTGGCGGTGGATCTTCTGGTGGCGGTGGATCAAGTGGGAGCTGGTAAAAAACAGGACAATAATATTTTCAATTTATGTAATACATAAATTGAAAATATTATTGTCCTCAAATGATTTGGTAAGTCTTCATATAAGGTTAGACATTATGATTTGGATTTTCCTTAACCTTTTTCATTGCTTTTGTAACTTCAACTATTATATCAGTTTCAGCCTGCTGTTTAGTATTTTCTAGTTTAGCCATTACTTTACCTAAAGGAGTGGCTACATAATAAGGTTTTAAATTATTAAGCGAAAGAGTAAATATATCTCTTTTACATATATCGCATTTACATCCATCTGTTCTTTCTAACAAGATTTCCATACAATCATTTATCCATATTTCCATGTAATTTGTGACATTATACATTTGTCTTTTCCCCCTATTAACAAAAGTTATCTTTTTTAACCCCTTAATAACAAAACTTATCGATATTCGTGATTTTAAAATTTCATTACATCTAATAAATATAAATACTTTTCTTATTTTATATTAAAGTACCAAAAAATACAATTATTTAATCTCAATATAATGTCTAATTACGCAAAATTATCAGCTTTATCTAAGACTTGCTTTTAATTTTTTTATTTGCTAATTCAATTAGTTTTTTTTCATCATTTAAATTTGGATTTTCTATAACCAAATCTAGTAAGCATTTTAATATCTCTCCAATTTCCTTACCTTTATTAAATCCTAAATTGATTAAATCTTTTCCATTAATCTTTAAATCTTTTAAATTAAAACATTCCCTTTGCTTTATTATTGAATCCAGTTTCTCTTCAACTTTAATTAAGTTTAATAAACCTTCCTTAATATACAACGGATTTTGTGAAAGTATATCTGCCCTTTTTACTTTAATTAAGTCTCTAAAAAGATCTTCGCCTATTTTATTTAACATTCTCTTGATTGACGCTTTGCTTTCTAATATGCAATCATGATATTGTATTAATGTTAAAACTAAATTAATTGTATCATTATCATATTTCAAATCCTTTAGTATACTTTTACCAGCTATTACTGATTCTTTTCCATGGGAATAATAATGAGAGATTCCATTTTCATCTGTGGTTTTAGTAAAAAGCTTCCCAAAGTCATGAAGCAGCATAGTTAATTTTAAATGCAGAACTGAGTCTATAGCCTCTAATGATAACAATGTATGAGTATATAAATCATATGCATGATATGGATTGTTTTGGTCAAAATCATAGGTTTTATTTATACCTGGTATAATGTAATCTAAAAGTTCACATTCTCTTAATATTTCAATCTTTCGTGAATCATTGATTAATATTTTATTAAATTCTTCTCTAATTCTTTCTTTTGAAATATATTTAATATTATCTTTAAGCTCTTTAATTGCCGTTATAATTGCTGAATCGATTCTGAAATTCAATTGTGCTGAGAATCTGATTGCCCTCAGCATTCTGAGGGCATCTTCACCAAATCTTTGCTTTGGATCTCCAACAGTTTTAATTATTTTATCATTTAAATCTTGAATTCCACCAAAATAATCTACTAAACCATTTATTTCATTGTATGCCATAGCATTAATTGTGAAATCTCTTCTAGCTAAATCTTCTTTAAGAGAAGAAACAAATTTTACTTGCTTTGGATGCCTATTATCTTCATATTCTCCGTCATTTCTATATGTTGTTACTTCATAATTTTCGTTATTTAATATTATTGTTACTGTTCCATGCTTAAGTCCTGTTAATATAACTCTGTCGAATAACCTTATTATATCATCTGGCTTAGCTTTAGTTGTTATATCCCAATCTTTTGGCTTTTTAGATAAAATGCTGTCTCTGACACATCCCCCAACAGCATAAGCTTCATATCCATTATCAATTAATCTACTAATAATAAATTCAACATCTTGCGGCAGTTTAATTTTAACGTTCATTATCTCATCCCCTTATTAACCATACAGATTTCTATAAGTTTATTTTTTAATATATGTGTTGCAATAATAAAATTACATTTAGGATGTCTATCCGCTAAGTAAATATCTAAA
>NZ_LZZL01000134.1:0-10670 GCF_002006495.1 Clostridium sp. BL-8 | reverse complement strand
ATATTCCATTTATTAAATCTTATAAAGGAGCCAGCTGCAGCCTTCCACATCATATAAAAGTAGTTATCTTACCCACTTTAAGCCCTTTTATTGAATTGAGCTCATAAGCTTAAAGAAATATTTTGACTCTTGGGTTTTATAAAGATTGTACCAGGAATCTAGGGTTTGCGGTAAGAATACATCTAGAATTTTCAATATATGCAAAGCAAATTCAAGAGGAGCTATTCCAGAAGCAGTAATCAAACTTCCATCAGTTACTACACATTCATGCTTATAATACTTTTCTCCATCATAGTTTGGACAGACCATTTTAAGATATCCCAAGTCATTGCTTGTATGAGCTCGCTTATCCAATACTCCCCCCATAGCAAGTCCTATTGTAGCACCACAAATTGCCCCTACAACAATACCTTTCTCTAAATATTTTTTAGCCATTGTTATAATGGGAGCATGAATTGCTTCTGTCCATGTATTCCCACCAGGTAGAATCAAAGCAGCAGTATCATGAGCATTACACTCCTTAAGTTCAATTTCTGGCAATATTGTAAGACCTCCCATTGTAGTAATAGGTGTCTTGGTAATTCCTACAGTTACTACTTTTAGAGGCATTAATCCCTTTTTGTAGTACCTTCCCGAATTGATTTCAGCGCTTAAATAACCTATTTCCCAGTCTGCCATTGTATCAAATACATAAAGATATACTGTATTCTTCATTTTCTATTCCTCCACATTCATTTTATCTGATGTCTAGCAGCTGTAACACTCCCACTATATATGAAACTCCTCTTCCTAAAGTCAGATGAATAAGCGATTCACACTAAATCGCAGATTTAGGTTCTCTGCTTAAGTTGTAGCTAACAGCGGCACGGCCCTAGACAGGGTACCCCTTGAGGGTATAAGTTCAACTAAGATTCATTTGATTGTTGCTATTTGTTACATGATTGTCTCAAACTCCATCTCGATCTATTATATATTATCTTCACTGACAAATTCGGTCAGTGAAGATAATGGGCCATCAAATCTTTAAGAACTGCTGCCATAGCATCTTTAAAACTATTTGGTTCAAGCACCTTTATTGATTTACCATATTGAAGTAGAATATGAGGAACATAGGTATGGATTGAGTTTTCATCCATTAAAAAATTAGCTCTGCATTCAGTTCGTTCTATCAGATGATATCCTAAAAACCAATGTGCACAAAGGTCATTTAATACTTCTGACTTGCCCTCAATTACTAAAGTGCAAAGTCCTACTTTGCTTTCCACATTCGATAATAAGTTTTTTGTAAAAAACTCACGTGCCGAAAAATCTTTAGGACGCTTAAACGTATTTTTAGTGCTTATAATATTTACTACTCTATCTACCCTAAAACTACGAATTTCATTCCTAAGATGGCAAAATGCAATAGCATACCATTTATCGTTCCAGTAAAGCATCCCATAGGGGTCAACAACCCTAAGCCTCGGATGCCCTTCATAACCTGTACAGTATTCAATTTCCATGGAGCATTCATTAGCAACAGCTTGCTCAATTTCTCTTAATATAGGTTTGACAGCTGGATCGCAAATACGGCTCACTACTTCAAATCCAACTAAATGACGATTGAGAATTTTTTCTTGTTCTTGATTCGAGAACTTCTTTAACTTTGATGTTGCACTATTTAGTGCTTCCATAAAAGGATATCCTGCTTCCATTGCAAAAGTGGCAGCATGTAAAAGTGATTTTTTCTCTTCAAGGTCAAAAAACATGGGTGCTTTGATAAAATTGTTAAGCAAACTATATCCGCCGTTATGACCAGGCTCAGATATTATTGGCACTCCACTAACACACAATGCATCCATATAACGATAAACTGACCTTATATTTATTTCTAACCTTTCGGATATTTGCTTTGCAGTTATTTTTATACCTGAATTCAGCATCCATAAAATTGCTAGCATATTATCATTTTTTGGCATAATGCGCCCACTTCCCTAGATTTTTAATAGTATCATTTATAAATAAATTTTATATTAATATAAGATAATTATAAAGTAAGCTTTTCTTGTATTACTTCATCTACTTTTAATTTAAATTCTTCATTTATTGTAAACTCAAAAGTTGAATTAGTTTTGAAAAATTTATTAACTTTAAATTCAATTGTATTTGGCAACACCCAACTATAACTCTGAATTTTAGACCATTTATAAAAATATCCATAATTATATATTCCATTTTCTCTTATTTGTGAACCTCTAAATGACTTTATCATATTGAAGATTGAAAATTCTATCCAAAATATAGTCATTGAAATGTTAGTAATAATATTATCTTTCTCATAGTGACTATAAAGCCTTATACCACCCCCTAATAATAAGCAGAAAAGTATCAATGACACCAGCCAGAAAATAACCGAGCCTCTGCTTTTTTTTACTTTCATAATATTTCTTCCATGATTATATGATGTATATAAATCTTTTAATAGCAGACTAGTTCCAATAATAATAAAAATTGCAGATCCAGAAAACTTATTCAAGTAATTCACCTCATTTTAAATTAAACATTATTTATATACTATAATATTATAATCATACCATATATTGTTAACATCACACTATTCGGTTTTCAAAGAACTATCTTTTTACTAGTTACTACGTTAAATCTACATATCCAAGATTCTGCTATTTTTGTTTCAGCACCGGATCATCCGCTTACTGCTTTTAAAAAAATTACTGCATATGAACTTAAAAACGAGTCATTCATTCTTACTGAAGCAGAGAGAGGTTACAGCTTTGAATTTAAAAAATTGCTTCAAAATCTAAATATAAAAGTAAACACTATTATGGAGTTTAGTAGTTTAGAAGCAATAAAGCAGTGCGTTAAAAACGGACTTGGTATTACTTTACTACCGAGAATAGCAGTTGATAAGGAAATTCAAAGAGGTGAACTTGTAATTCTCCCCGTAGAAATTGACGGGATATTTATAAAGGCTAGAATGATATATCATAGAGAAAAATGGATGTCTATACCATTTGCAGCTCTAAAAAATCTTGTATTACTAAAACAGTGAGCCTAAAGGTATTTTTCACCAACATAATAGAAAAGAGACAATCTAATTTATTAAGATCGTCTCTCATTTTTAGTAAAATATCATATGTTGTATTATTGTTTGCAGTTTCTATTGCCTTTTTCTCTTCGCACTTTTTTATTCCATCTTCAACTAACATTTCTCCTAGCTTTGTCATACTTATCCCATTTAGAAGCTTAATTACTGATTGTTTTTTTTATTATTTCAATTTCTTTATCAGATAATCCAGTTAACTCAGCTATTAGTTCATTAGATAAGCCCTTTTTAATTGCTATTCTTGCTGTTTCTATTGCTTGCTCTTCTTTTCCTTGTATCTTTCCTTTTTTTATTCCGTCTTCAACTAACATTTCTCCAAGCTTTGTCATACTTATCTCCTCCTTTACTTTCTCAATATCTTACTGTTAAAAACTAGTTTCTTTCTTTAATCTTGATAAGGCCCATAAAAAGGTGATTCCACTCATTACAATAAGCATAGCTATCACTAAAATGAGCTGGAGTGCTTCAGCATTCCCTTCTATCATCAATGTACGTAATAAATTAATTACATGTGTAAACGGATTTAATTTTACTGCTATTGCAAGCCAACCAGTTAATGTATCTGATGGAAATAGCGCTGTACTTAAAAAGAATACTGGTAAAACAATAGCATTCATAGCTGTTTCATATACAACTTCATTTGGAAGTGATAAACTTATTGTATATGTCAATGAAGATAAGCATAATGCATTAAGGAAAATAATCAATATAATAATGAAACTTCCAAAAATGTTACTTTGAATTTTTACAGAGAATAGCAAACTCACAATACACATGATTCCAACTTCGATAAACGTGCATACAACCGCTTCAAGAACTTGTCCTAATACTATTGACTTTCTATTTACTGGTGCAATAAGTATACGATAAAAACTTCCATCAGTCTTCATTAAATAGTTCATAATTCCACTACTGCTACATGCACCAAAACTTACTAATACTATTAGTCCTGGTAAGATAAAAGTTGTATAATTGTCAATTCCTATTCCCCTCATAGCTTGACTGGCAACTGTGCTGTATAAAATAAGCCAAAGCATAGGTTGCAAAATAGTAATGACAACAGTAAATTTATTGTGAAAACGCCACTTAATATTGCGTCCTAAAAGAGTTATAACATTCATGAAATTTCCTCCAATCCGTTCACTTCTGTTAATCTTAAAAACACGTCATCCAAGGTTGGCTGAACTATTTCAATACCTTCAAATTTTGTCTGGCTCTGAAATAACCACTGATTGATTGTTTTAAAATCTTCTCTACTTTGTTTTGAGTAAATTAAAATTTTTTCATCGCGAAGGGATAACTTTATATCATTTTTAAAATTACTAAGTTTTTTAAAGCAACTTCTAGATTCATCTTTATTGGTAAATCGAATACTTAAAACATCCTTTTTAATTAGTTCACGCAACCCAGATGGAGTTCCTTGCACTACTTCTTTTCCATCTCTCATAATACAGATAGTATCACTTAAATCATCTGCTTCTTCAAGATAATGCGTTGTAAGGAAAATAGTGGTTCCAAATTCATCTCTAATTTTTTTCATCATCTCCCACATAGCTATACGTGATTGAATATCCATACCAACTGTAGGCTCATCTAAAAACAAAATCTGTGGATTTGACATAAGATTCAAAGCAATATCTAATCGCCTTTTCACTCCTCCTGAATAAGATGAAACAGTATAATCTAGATATCTTTCTAAATAAAAACAAGAAATCAATGTCTTCATACGTTCCTCAGCTTCCGATTTTGGTATTTTATACAACCTACTTTGAAATAGCATATTTTCTCTTAATGATAAATAGGTATCAATTGATGTTTTCTGTGCAACACATGCAATACTTCTTCTTACCTTGTCAGTTTCTATATAGATATCATTACCTAGTATTTTTACAATTCCTGAAGTTGGCTCAAGATATGTTGTAAGGATATTGATTAAAGTTGACTTTCCAGCACCATTCTGACCAAGAAGAGAAAAGATCTCACCTTTCTTAACTGTTAATGAAAGTCCGTTTAAAGCTTCAACACCATTCTTATAACGTTTAACAACCTCTTCTACATGGATTGCTTCCATATTAATCCTCCTCAATAGGAAATATAATTTCTGTAATATATTTTTCTGGATTACCCTTTAAAAGCATACCAGGACCTTTAATAAATACTTCACGAAATTCAGACTGCAATTTTATTCCATTTTGTTTTGCATAGGCATAAATCTCCTGATATGCCTGAAACATAGTTTCATAAGACCCCTTGTGAGTAACACATAATGCTCTTACCCTAGGTGTTTCCTTTACTTCTACACCATTTCCACTTGGAGTCATTGCAGTTGGTACACATAGCTCAATCTCGCCAAATTTAGTTTCTGGATTCATTGTAATGTAATTAAAAAATGGTGCTCCATCCGCTTTTCCTCTAATTGATTTAAATACATTAGGCACTACTTTATTTGCTTCTGTAGCAATTCCCTTATATTTCATAAATGCTACTCTAATAGGTTCTATTTCTCTAATCTCTACTTTATATTCCATTTTTATACCTCTCTTTTTCCTTCCTTAAACTCATCCATATTTCTGCATATCCGCTAACTGTTACTTCATTATATACTGGATATACCTCAACATCTGCAATTTCTGCATATTCATATCCTGAAAATGGAAGCCATTCTGTAAAAAAACGTTTATAGATGCTTTGTATTGATTCCTTGAACAAACCATTGCTCTCAAACACCGCCCAAAGTGATGCAGGTATTTCATATTCATACATTCCTTCTGGTACAGGTTTATCTGTTTCAGTAGCAATATAATAATAAACTTCATCACTTGAATTATAAATTGATATTCCCAAAACTCTCTTTTGTGGTGTATTATTAAGATTTAAAATTCGGTAAAACATTTCGCTTTGCTTTGTTTGTTCCCAAAATGATGGAATTAACTTATAATTTTTATCCATATCGTAGGTTAATGGAATACGTATACCAACAATTCTCATTAGAGCTTTTTCTTCGACTCTATATGGCATATCACTACCTCCTTGTATTTGAATCGAGAACTTAATAGGGGGATATGCACAAAGCTTACATCCTTGCAATTTTGCCATAGCAGGATTAATGCCATGTACACTTTGAAATGCACGATTGAATGCCGTTGGCGAAGTATATCCATATTTCATTGCAATATCTAAAACTTTGATATCTTTTGTCTGTAATTCAAAAGCAGCTTGTGTCATTCTTCTGCGCCTTATATATTCTACTAATGTTATACCAGTCACATAAGTAAACATACGTTGAAAATAATTGGTTGAACAACAGGCAATTTTAGCTGCTTCTTCATATGAAATATCCCCATCTAAATTCTGTTCTATATAATTAATAGCTTTACTGAAATTTTTTAACCACTCCATTACCTTACCTCCTTGAAATTAGCATACTCTATAATGCAATTTATTTCCTCGCATTTTTTGATTTAATTTGTAAACATAAATTATTCTTATAAATATAAAGCTTTATAACTTAACTATCTCTATATAATAAATATAGTATATAAAAAAGATATGGGATTAGCGTTTATACAACACTATATATTCCATATCTTCAATACTCTAATTAACTGTATACTGACATTTTTGCTATCAAATTTTTATTATTCATATAAACTTTTTACGTTGCAACATTTTGATAAATTAAATAAAGCATTACCAGACTCATTTTTTAAATCAATTTTTTCAATTGGCTTGTAATTAAAACCTTTATCTAGAATTCTATATGAAGCAATTCTGTTAATCTTAAACAAGCGAAATTCATTACTATCCTCACAAAAACCATACAAGTACCAATATGTCTGCTTAAACACAAGCTTATAAGGTTCAATATTTCTCATTCTTCTAGAGCTTTTAGAAATATATTCAATACAAATACATTTATGATTTTCTATGGCTTCATGCAACTTAATGACCTTTTCTTGTGTAATACTATCCTGAAACCATGATGATAAATCAATTAAATAATCACTTTCTGAAAAAATAGTTTTTGTTTCTTCTGGTATTATTTTTGCCATTAAATTTATTAAATCATTATTTTTATTAATGCTCATCAGTCCAGAAAGTGCAATGAAAATATTCTTTATATCATTCTTAGAAAAAATATTTTTTTACATTTATATCCTTTAACAACTGATACTCCACCACCAATACCCGAATATGTAGCTATAGGAATTCCTGACTTATTTAATGTATCCAAGTCACGAAAAATTGTACGCTTAGAAACTTCAAATCTTTCCGATAGCTCTTTTATTGTAATTCTGTCTGCATTAACTAGTATATTTAGTATTCCTAATAATCTATCAATTTTCATAGTAACTGTAACACCTTTTCTATATCAATTATTTAGTTAAAATTAAACACTTTATTTTATAATTATATATCATAACTACTTTATATTTGTATAAAGAACTCCCTTTCGTATTCTTTATAAAATTCTCTCCGCCTTATGTTCTATGGTGAAATAGTATAGAAAAACTATACTACCCCAATTAAAGTATACGTACTATTAATTCTAGTCGGCAAACTACTATTATCAATTAGTTTTATTACCGATTAATCAATATTTATACGAATTAATTTGGTAATTGTTGTATATAAAATTATATATTAATTCTATTATATTGTAAATTATTCAACTAAAAGTTCCTTAATCACATTTTAAAATATGCTTAAGGAACTTTATATGATGCACAATATCGCTTTTATTTAATTATACAATTTTAGTAAAACCTCATTTACTTATGATATGGTTCACCGTATCAGTAGCAAGTGATAACACCTTTTTATTCCATCTCTATCGACTACAGGAATATTAGATGCACTTAAATTTTACAATGTAGTACTTGACAAAATATTCAAATTAAAAGTATTATATAATTGCTTACATATATAACTAATTATATATGTAAGCAATTATATAAATGTAACTTATTTCATATGTTATATTAAAAATTATAAATTGGAGGTGTCAATAAATGAATATATCAATTATTCATGGAAGTCCTAAAGGTAATAATAGCACAACAAAAAAGCATACGGATTATTTAATAAAGTGCATGCCGAATCATAGCTATACTGAATTTTATGTAGGAAAAGAAATTAAAAAACTTGAAGATGACGCTTCATATTTCAGTACAATGATTAGAACTATACATGAAAGTGATATTATAATCTGGTCATTCCCTGTTTACTATTACATGGTTCCTTCACAATTGAAAAGATTTGTTGAGTTAGTATACGAAAAAAATTGCGTTTACGCTTTCAAAGGTAAATATTCAACTTCCATTTCAACATCAGGCAATTTCTTCGATCATGCTGCACATAATTACATGAATGCAGTATGTAATGATTTGGACATGAATTACATACAAGGTTTTCCAGCAGAAATGTTAGACTTGCTCAAGGAAGAAAAACGAAATAATTTTATAGGTTTTATGCAATATTTTCTTTATATTTCAGAAAAAAAGCTTTCTATTTCAAAATCATTTGCACCATTGCTAAGTAATAATTTTAATTATGTACCTGAACCTCAAGTAAACACTAAAATTGTGCTAGATAAGAAAATCGTTTTATTGACTGATGCAACACCATACGATTTAAACATAAACAATATGATTAAAACCTTAAATTCTTGTTTTGGTAACATAATAGACGTGATAAACTTGCATACAGTAAATATTAAAGGTGGTTGTTTGGGCTGTGGCCACTGCCTTTCTGACGGCAAATGTGTTTACAAAGACGGCTTTGAGACACTATTTTATGAAAAAATTAATACTGCTGATGTATTGATATTTGCTGGTGCAATGAAGGATAGATACCTAAGTGCTACCTGGAAAACTTTCTTTGATCGTAATTTCTTTAACGGTCACAGAGCTGTGCTAAATGATAAGTATCTTGGATTTATCATATCAGGTCCATTAAAGCAAAATTCTAATTTAAGGCAAATATTAGAGGCAACCTGTCAAATTTGGAAAACACCTATTCTTGATATAATCACTGATGAATTCAATAGTAGCTATGAGTTAACAAAAGAAATTGAAGCATTTGCAGAAAAAGTTTCAAAAATATTGAAACTTAGCTGTCAAAGAAGTGATTCCTTCCTTGGTGTTGGAGGCCATAAGGTTTTCCGAGATCTTGTATTTAGCAGAAAAGCTATTATGAAAGCTGATCATGAATATTATAAATCCCATGAATATTATGATTTTCCGCACTAAAAGATTAAATAAAGGTTTAGTAAGTTTTAATTTTTATACTTGATAAGTTTTTTCCTTTCAGATATAAAAATTATATGCTAGAATAAAAAAACTACCAAGACTGCGCAAAGAAGTTATTAACTCAAGGCAGATCAAAAATTGTTACGGTATTTAAACACAGAAAGGAAATGCTATGTCTCTAAAATACATTTTACTTGGTTTTCTTAATATTCATTGTATGACTGGTTATAAATTGAAGCAATTATTGGATGATTCTATAAATAATTTCTGGAGTGTAAACTTGAGCCAGATATATCCTACTTTAAATGAAATGAAAAAGGATGGATTTCTCGATGTAGATATTCAGATTAATGAGGGCACTCCCAATAGTAAAATCTATTATATTACTGAGAAAGGAAAGATAGAATTAGACAAATGGATGAAAGAAACAACTCCTCTCCCTCAGACTCGAAAGCTTTTTCTTGCAAAGCTTCTGATTGGTACACACTTTAGCAATGATTTAGTAATTAATCAATTGGAAGAACAACTATCTCTGCATGAAGAAGCACTAGAATCATTAAAGAAGAGATTTGAAGCTGAGCCTGTTGCTATGTGTGATATAAAAAATATTGAGAAACACAAGCTTTTTCGTCAACTTATTATAGACGCTGGAATTAAAGAAGAAAAAGCATCTATTGAGTGGTGCAAGGAAACTATCGAAATTTTAAGGAAAAGTAAATTTTAACCTGTCACAAAGAAATTCCGAGGGAATGCAAATAGATTTGTGTAAATTTCAAATCTATTTGCGTTCTTAATTATATGATTTTTTACATTCCTTAACCAGAATTAAAAAATTAAAAACTACTCAATCTCTTTTTCCATCCATACTACATTTATTGCAGTTGGTGATTCTTTTTTGTCCATTCATAAATTATTACCTACAGCCTCTTATATACAATATATATAAATTCAAAATTAGTCCATATAAAAAATAGACTTATATTACTATTCATTTAATGATATAAGCCTTTTTTAGTTCTGAATAATTATCCAGTTTTAGTAAATTTATCACTCACTTATGATATGGTTCACCCTTAATTATCCTAAACCTTGTTTAGGATTTAAGAATTTTTGTATAATCGTATCACCTTCCCATTATAAACACAATCATCATTTCAAATTAACTATAAAATATAAAAAAATAGAACACTTGCCTCCAAATATTCTATCTTCATTATACTTAATTTTTTACAAATTTTATATTGATTTACCATATTGTAAGCAATATTTTGCATATTCCATTTATTAAATCTTATAAAGGAGCCAGCTGCAGCCTT
>NZ_LZZL01000133.1:0-10708 GCF_002006495.1 Clostridium sp. BL-8 | reverse complement strand
CCATTTCTGCATGCTCCAGAAACAAGTTCGTGACAAGCAGAAAATGGAACAAGCTCACATTAAGAACTTTTAGCAGCTAAATTTCAAATGCCTGCTTCACAAAAATGTATGTGATTTCTAGTATAAGTACACAAAAAAATTTATTATTTGATTGTGTACTTATACTAGAAATATATGATCAATTAAATGAAAACTATAATGGATTTCTATCTACTAATTTTTTATATTTGTATTTTGGATAACCAACCATTTTTAAAGCCTTTTGGAGCAATGGCTAAAATGAACTCATAAATACCAGAAACTCCTGATACTCAAGTGCTTGAGCACTTAAGTAATCTTGGAAGTTTCTGATTATATATCTGTCTGAGCTTGTCAAAATAATATTTTTACACCATTTCTTATAATTATCATATCTGTAACGTGCAGCTTCTGACGATAGAGCACAATATGTCGCAATATCATAAGGAGATCTTACATTCAACTTGTGTAGTATTACTGGGTTAGATAGTAATAAGCCGGTAAAATAATTCGCTTCAGCTTCTCTAAATTTATAATCTTCCTCAGTTAAAGATTCACAAAATATCTTTGTAGATTTTGAATAATGTTCACATAAAATATGACCTAATTCATGGGATAAAGTCCATCTAATCCGCTCTTCAGATTTATAATCTAAGTCATTATAATAAATTATATATTTATCTAATGGTTTGAAATAATCAGTACAGCCTTCATCTGAATTTAATAATTCAAAAGTTTCTACTTTAGTTAGATTGTGGTCAAGCATGAATTGATGATAAGAAACTATTTTTATGTTATTGAAAGAACTTATTATTTCAATTATGTCTATAGGGAATTTAAGAATATTTAATTTTATATAAATGTCATTAACTATGCGCTTAATATATTTGTATCTAATCGTCAAAGTATTCATCAAAAGCAGACCTTAAAATTTTCATCATTTTTTCTTTATTCTTAGGATCCATTTTTCTTCTAGCTCTTTCAATTCTTCGAATATCATTATCTTCAATAATAGATTCATTATCCTTCAGAATAATTTCTGCTTCATCTTTGTCATCGGACAGTAAATAATCAACAGTAGTATTTAGAGTATTAGCAAGCTTAATTAAAGTGTCATTACTAGCACCTTGCTTATTGCTTTCTATCATTCCAATTGTAGATTGACTTAAACCAATTGTTTCAGCTAACTTTTGCTGTGTAATTTTCATTTTCTTCCTAAGTAATTTTACTTTGTCGCCTAACATAATAAATTCACCTCTTTATGATAATTTTATCATAGTGACCGATATAATCAATAGGAAATTTGAAAAAAGCTTATATATTTCCAGTAAATTATAATATGTTGCAATTGAAGATACATAAGTAGATTGCTCCTTTTGTTGTGAATTATTTTACGCTTGAATATAATCAAATTCTTGGTGGGATTTTTCTTTTTTAAAGAATTTAAAACTAGAAAATTAGCTATTTAGCAAATATGAAATTTGCTTCTCTATTTTTTATAGTATTTATACAAGTATTATTACCATGTAGAATAATTTGGATCTAAATTAATAAATTTACATATAAAAATATGAAATACTTAAATATAATATATTTACATAATTGTATTTTATATTATTAATATGGTAGAATACAGGATGTAACTATATGTAATTAAATGTAGAAATAATATATAAAACAAAAAGGGGAAATAATATGTTGAAAAGAAATAAGCAGCTAATTAGTAAGCTACTAATGTTAATTATGTGTACAAGCTTAGTTCCGACTACAATAGCATTTGCAAGTGAAGAATCAGTGAATTTTGCTGAAGGAACTCAGCAGGATACAGGCTTAAATTATAGTGGGGATAATGGTGAGTGGACATTTCAGGGGGAATATAGCAGTTTAAATGGTGGCGTTATTAATGGAATTAACATTTATTTTAATGAAGAGAATAAAACATATTCTTTAGATATTGGATATGGTGATAAGCTAAGTGGAACTTTAAATATACCTAGTAGAATTATATTTAATGGAAATACATATAGCTTATCATCTGCAGCTGAATATGTATTTCAAAATTGTACTAATTTAGAATATGTATCAATTCCTGAGGGGCTAAAATATATACCACAAGGCATGTTTAGTAACTGTAGTAATTTGAAAATTGTAGTAGTTCCTAGTAGTGTCAATGAAGAACTTTGGGGACAGGTTAGCGCTTTCTCTAAATGTAGCAGCTTAGAAAAAATAGAAGTTAATCAAAACAATCCAATATATAAAAGTGTTGATGGAGTATTATATAATAAGTCGGGAACAAAAATAGTAGTTTATCCAGCAGCAAAAGAAGGGGAAAGTTATACAATTCCAGATGATGTAGTAAGCATTATGGAAGATGCTTTTAATGGGTGTAAGAATTTAAAGAACGTGGAAATGTCTGATAATGTGATAGAAATAAACAATTATGCATTTTCAGGGTGTACAGGATTACAAACTGTGAAAATGTCTAATAATATAACAACTATAAATGACAATTTATTTTCTGGTTGTAGTAATTTAACAGATATAACAATTCCAAGTGGTGTAACAAGTATAAAAGAGAGTGCATTTAAAGGTTGTAGTAGCTTAAGTTATATCACAATACCAAGTAGTGTAACTAATATAGAAAGTACTGCATTTCAAGGGTGTAGTAGTTTAACGAATATAACAATTCCGAGCGGCGTAACAACTATAGGTGCCAATGCATTTCAAGATTGCAGCAATTTAACAAATGTAATAATTCCTGATAGTGTATCGAAGATAAGTACTAATGCATTTTTAAATTGTAATAAGGAAAATCTTATATTCTGGGTACCAAACAATACTATTAGACTAATGTTAATTAATGCAAATGTAGATAGTAGTAAAATTAGAATAGGAACAGGTTCATCAGATATAACTAAAGTAAACTCAATTGCATTAGATACAACCAATTCAAACTGGATGGTAGGCCAAATTGGAAAAATAACAGCGACTGTCCTTCCAAGTGATGCTGCAGATAAAACTTTAAATTGGACGTCAAGTGACACTAATATAGCTACAGTTGATAATAGCGGAGTTGTTACGGCAAAATCAAAGGGAACTGTAACTATTAAGGCAACAGCTAATGATGGAAGTGAAGTTAACCAATCGAGAACTATCACAATTAGTGGGCAAGGTGATACTACTGGGGGAGGCACTAGTCAAACAGACGTTAAAGTAACTGGGATAACTATCAGTGGAAATAGCAGCATTACCACTAAAGGAGGTACTATAGCTCTTACCCCTAATATAATTCCAATTACAGCAACAAATAAAAATGTGAATTGGACGTCAAATAATCCAAGTGTAGCTAATGTTAATAGCCAAGGAGTTGTTTCAGCTATATCCAATGGAAGTGCTACAATTACAGCTTCAGCTACTGATGGAAGTAATATTACAGCAAGTACGGTTATCACTGTTACAGGACAAACTACAACATCCGATAACAGTTCAAATTCAGTTTTAAAATCAGTTTCCATCTCAGGAGAAGAAGAAGTTAGCCATAGGTTAAAAGCTAAGGTGAAATATGATGGAACGGAGCCAAGTTTAGAATATAAATGGCAAAGGGCTTCTAAAAAGGACGGGGATTATACTGATATAAGTGGTGCTGATGAAGAAGAATATAAGTTAAAAAGCAGTGATAAGAACAAATATATTAAAGTAATTGTTAGTGCAACAATAAACGGTATTAATTATAATGTAGAAGATACTACAAGTAAAATTGATAGAAATACTTCAAATGATGATAGTTCAGATTCAAATTCAAACTCATCAACAAGTAGTAATTATAATAATAGTAGTAATAACACTGTAATATATGGGCAATTAACTTCACAAAATGTTGGGGCGAATTCATTAGGGTCAAACATTATTTCTCCTGCTAATAGGATGTTTACAAATCCATCAGGCCATCCAGTAAGTGGATGGATAAAATTATACGATAAATGGTATTACATAGATGATAATGGAATGCCAAAGGTTGGTTGGTTAAATCATAATGGTAAATGGTACTACTTAGATCAATCTGGAGTTATGGTTAGAAATGCATCTATAGGCGGATATTGGCTAGGTGGAGATGGAGCAATGATTCAATAAAACAGCAAACAGAGTTTTAAATAAAACCATAGTAATTTCTCATGGGAAAAAAATTAATAATATAAAGAATTATGAATATGAATTAAGCGAGCAAGGACTACAAATATAAATACATAAAATATACCCCAACCTTATATAAAAGGCGGGGGTATATTACTGTTTGCTTAAAGTTTCCTTAACTAATTAGCAAATAATATTTTATTTAAACTACTATAGTTGAGAAAAAATTATAACATATATTTATAATTGCAAAATAAAAAACAGAGACAAAGTTCACATTATATTGTATAAATTAATTTGCAAAAAGATTAACAATATTAGAATTATTGTTATTAAGGAAAATCTTAATGGTATAGATAATGTTGTGGTTCTATTTTGCTGACATGAAAATGTATTCAAGAAAGATGGAGCATTACGCGCATTTTTAGGTACTGACACTGGATTTTGCACTAAAATAATTTTTGAGTATTATAACAAACGTTGGTCAATAGAGATATTCTTTTTGTAAAAGCTTAATAATTTACAGAAACAATGTTGAAAAAAATAATATTCAGTGTATTTATGATTGGGTTAAAAGCAACATTCTTATTAAAACTTCTTTAAAAACTATGAAAATTGCTTAGGACAAAATATAAATATATGCCGTAAAAATTTGCATTTGAAATTTGTGGACATGAATATATAATTAGTGGATTAAATGGATAATTATGCTATAATTATTAATATTATTATTAAGTAAATAGGAGGCTATTAAAGTGAGAGACGCGGTAAAAACTATAGGGAATATGATTGATAAAATAGGAGTTTCTATTATTAGTTCTGTAGATGAAGAGGGATATCCAAATACTAAGGCTATGCTTCCACCAAGAAAAAGAGATGGAATAAAGTATTTTTACTTCACTACTAATACTTCATCTATGAGAGTGAAGCAGTATGAAAATAATTTTAGATCGTGTATTTACTTTTTCGATAAGCGATTTTTTAGAGGGGTTATGCTTAAAGGGACAATGGAAGTATTGAAAGATCAGGAATCAAAGGAAATGATTTGGAATGATGGTGATGAAACGTACTATTCTAAAGGAGTTTGTGATCCTGATTATTGCGTCTTAAGATTTACAGCTAAAACAGGTAGATTTTATAGTAAATTTAAGTCAGAAGAGTTTAATATTGAATAACTATGGAGGCAGTGTGATGGAATTTAAACTAACAATATTAGCAGTTAAAGATGTTAATGTATCTAAAGAATTTTATGGAGAAACTTTAATAAAAATGCTATAGAAAAATCCATATTGAAACAATGCCTGCAATTGATGAACCGATAATATTAGATATCATATCAAAATTTGTGTCCTTTAGTCCATGTTGGTTATTTGAAGTTGTAATAGAATCTGCAATGAATTCGTAAATTTCAAAAATACAGCCAAGTGAAATACCTATTGCTGCTACAAAGACTCCAATATAAAATTTTGATGAGACTATAGGCATAGCAATTTTATGCAAAATAGAATAATAGAAAAGTGCAAATGAAAAAGCACCAAATGCATGTAAAAATCTATCATAATGTTTAGATTTATTATAAACATATAGATATTTACCAATAAAGCTATTACCAATAAGAGTTATTAAAACCATAAGAATGATTAAAAGATTAACTTGAAAATTTAGCATATATTGTGATATTAAAAACGCTAAATAAAATACATAAGTGGCTATGTGTTCAGGAAGTAAAGTATATCTTTTTTTTACTATTGCAGCAATTCCGATAAATAACATGATTGCAGAAAAAATTACAGTCATAATTAATAATAAAAAACTATATCCCATTAAGCCACCTCATAATAAATTAATTTTAATATTATTATTTACCTATATAGCCTTATTTATTCTAAATATATTTAGGAGGAAGATATGAGAGAAGAAAAAGAAATAAAGATCAAATATGTACATACCAACATTATTGCAAAGGATTGGAAAAGAGTATCTTTGTTTTATCAACGTGTTTTTGGCTGCAAACCAGTAGCACCTGAGCGTAACTTGCAAGGTGAATGGCTTGATAAATTAACAGGGATTAAGAGTGCCCATATTACAGGAGAGCATTTAACGTTACCAGGATATGAAGAAGAGCTACCAACATTAGAGATTTTCTCATATGATAATATGGATTATGATAGTAAAAAAGTACTAAATGGTGTAGGACTTGCTCACTTAGCGTTTGAAGTTGATGATGTTTTAGAAGTATTGGAAAAAATAAAGGAAGAAGGAGGTGGGCAAGTAGGGCAATTAGTAAAAACAGAATATCCTAATAATGTAATAGCAACGTTTGTTTATGCAAAAGATATTGAAGGAAATATTATAGAACTGCAAAGTTGGAAAAAATAAAAATTCTATTTATAAGAAATGATATAATTAAATATATAAGTAAATAAGAGTTTGCTTTAGAAAATTAATTGCAATATATATGTATATTTATAACTTACATAGGAGGAAAGATGACGAAAAAAATAGCAATAATAATGGTTGTATTAATAAGCATGCTATCAGGTGCTTTTTATGCTTACAAGATTAATGTAGATTCAAGGGGATATATTAACGAGATGATAAATAGAGTTGAAGGCAAGACTTTAAATTCAAAATTTGAAACAAAAATTAAATCAGGCAATTTATCTACTGATTATAATATAGATCAGGTACTTCAAGATATAGATAAACTTAAGTTAAATACCTTAAATGTTCCAGTAGTTATAAATATCGATACTAGGACTTCAAGCGATATGGCAATAGACAAAGGTAGTGAAAAACGAGCTATAGAGTTACTTAAAAAGCTTAGATTTAAAAAGATAAACATAATACTTGAACCATATCCATGGATAGAAAATGGAAGCGTTGGAGAAACAGATTGGCAGCCTGATAATATTAATAATTTCTTTTATAATTGGGAAACAAATGTTCTAAGTAATTTAATTAAAGATGTAGCTGTACCATATCATGTGGATGCATTGAACGCAGGAACAAGTTTTGTACATATGGAAGCAAATGAAGGATATATGTGCGATATGATAGATTATGTCAGGGCACGCTATAAAGGTTTGGTAACTTATAGGACAAATTTCTGGATTACAGCAGCTGATTTTGCACCAGAATATACTGAAAAATATAAGGAAAAACTAAATAATAAAGTATTTTCAAAAGTAGATTTTATTTCTATAGCAGCTTATTTTGAGCTTACAGAAAATGATACAAATACGGTAGATAATTTAACAAAAGCCCTTGAAAGTTCAACAAAGTTTAATAGAAAACAGGATATAAAGCAAGAAATAAAAAATTTCTATGATAAATGGAATAAACCAATTTTCTTCGGAGAATTAGGATTCCCAAGAACTAATAAAGCTTCTGTAGAGCCACATAACCCTTTAGTGTCTAATATTGTGAATAATCAGGAACAAGCAAATTGTTTTGCGGCCTATAAAAATGAATTTCAAGATGAACCTTGGCAGCTTGGATTTTCAGTATTTGCAATTGGTGAAACTAGCAGTGATAAGAGATATTATCCAAGTGAAGAAAGTGTAGAAGTTATTAAAAGCTGGTACGCAAATTAATTAAGATATATCTTATAAATTCTTTATATAAAAGTAAAATTGGTAAAGCTAAGGATAAATCACAACCTAAATGATATGAAACCTATAAGTATGATATAATTAATATATACAAGAAAAATATAATTTCATACGCGCTTAATAAGCGGAAGGGGGATGATTCATGAGAAGTAAATTAAAACATGCTTTTGCTGACATTAATAGAATTTTTTTTATGATATTAGGTTCAATTCTAGTATCAATAGCCTTGGAAACATTCTTGATACCCAATAATATTATTGATGGTGGTATGACAGGAATATCCATCATGGCAAATCACTTAACAAATATTCCATTAGGAGTATTTATATTTATATTTAATTTGCCTTTTGTTATTATAGGTTATAGACAGATAGGAAAGACATTTGCTCTTTCAACTGTTTTTTCAGTAATATGTTTGTCTATAGGAGTTTCATTATTTACACCTGTTCCTGGAGTAACGCAAGATATACTTCTTGCAACTATATTTGGAGGGATTATTTTAGGAGTTGGAGTAGGTTTGATTATAAGAAATGGTGGTTCATTAGACGGAACTGAAATTATTGCTATAATTTTAGATAAGAGAAGTGCATTTTCTATTGGTGAAATAGTTATGTTCTTCAATTTATTTATACTTGGAAGTTCTGGATTAATATTCGGCTGGGATAGAGCCATGTATTCTTTAATAGCATATTTTATTGCTTTTAAAACAATAGATATTACTGTAGAAGGACTCGATGAATCAAAAGCAGTAATCATAGTGTCTGAAAAAAATAAAGATATTTCTGATGCGATAATAGCAAGGCTTGGAAGAGGAGTTACCTTTTTAGAAGGTAAAGGGGCATATAGCGGAAATGAAATGAACGTTATATATGTGGTCTTATCAAGGCTTGAAATAGCAAAGTTGAAAAGTATTGTAAATGGTTTTGATGAGGATGCACTAATTACAATTAGTAGTGTCGATGGTGCAGGTAAGAAATATAAGAAAAAAGCCATACATTAAAATATATCAAAAATACATGTTAGTATTAAGTAATTATGAATTTGAGTATCGTATTTTGTATAATGCGATACTTTTGCTTTTAAAATATTATAATATACAAATAAGGAAGAATTTAATTAAGGATGCATAGATTATATGTACTGGAGGTAAAAATGCTTATTGAAGACAAAATAATAGAAAGTAAAGGACTAACCTGGAAACTTCGTTGTCCAATAAAAACTGATGCATACAAATTAGCTGAATTAAGGGTTAAAATTGATGGAGAAACAGAATACCTTGATAGGGAATCGGGAGAAGGTTTACTTACTCCAGAAGATTTTGAAAAAATTATTCATGAAGATAATACGTCAGAAAGGACATTATTTTTATTAGCGGAGGTTAATAATAGAATTGTTGGCTTTACTCGCTGCGAAGGAAATAAGCTAAATAGGTTCAAACATAAGGCCGAGTTTGGAATATGTATAGAAAAAGATTATTGGAGCTATGGGATAGGTAAAGTCCTAATAGAAAATGTCTTAAAAACTATGGATAGTGTTGGAATCAAAAAAATCTCATTAACTGTAGTACAAACAAATACTAAAGCAATTCAATTATATAAAAAATATGGCTTCGTAGAAGAAGGCATATTAATAAACGACCGTATCCATAAGGATGGAAAATACTACAATACAGTCATGATGGGACGAGTACTATGAGATCTTAATTGGATAAATGATTCAAAGGAAGGTTGTTCAAAATTAGCTTGTCAAACTTAAGTTGGAGCATGCTAATTTTGGTGCAACCTTCCTGTTAGTGTTTTCAGCGATATTTTCATAGTCCTACGTAATAAACATGTATTTCTTCTTGATTAATATACGCTTAAGTTTAGTTACCACTTTGCATGTCTAGTATTTTGTAGATTGCTTTTGCTACACCGTGTTCTATGTTACTTGCAGTTATATATTTTGCAGCTTGTTTTATTTCTGGAATAGCATTTTCCATAGCAAAGGAATTTGGAAATTCAACAAACATAGAATAATCATTTGAACTATCTCCTAAAATAGCCACTTCTTTTTTCTTTATATCAATTCCTTCTGCAACCTTTGCTAAGATGCTTCCTTTTGTTGCATTAATATGGTTGATTTCAATATTAGTAATAAAGCTTGAAGACACAGCTAGTCCATCTAATTTATTCAACTCTTCCTTTAGAGATCTTATTTCATCAATAGATTCAGCAAAAGAAACTAGCTTACCTATTTTAATATCAGCGTCTAAAAATTCATCTAAATTTTTTATGTAATTCATCTTTACAAAGTGAGGATTATTGATGGCATAGTTATAAATGTCATCTGGATCTGTTAGATATGAATGCATAGTCTTTGTCCTTTTTATCATTCCATTTAATGTTTTCTCTCTCGAGTTTGTTGTATAGTATCCATTGTCAGTGTATATCTCTACTGATAAGTTATCGTACTTTGATATTACATTTAAAATCTCAATAGTTTTGTTTTTCGAAATATAGATTCCAGCAACAGTTCTGCCGGAAACATCTTTGTATTCTCCACCGTTTAATACAACGCATTCGCATTTTAAATCATATTCATCCAAAATCGGTTTAACATCATCATATGCTCTGCCAGTTGCAATGGCAAACTTTATTCCATTTCTCTGAGCTAGTTTTATAGCTTCAATATTTTCTTTTGATATCTTTCCATTAAGACCTATCAAGGTCCCGTCCATATCAGATGCAATTAATTTTATCATTTCTAAATCTCCTAACGTAGTTTTTTTACTAATGCATTTAAATATTACACTTAGGCACAATCAAATAAATAACAAGTCCATTTGCCGGCCTATTTTCCATCATCCTACGCCGGCAACTTGACATCATAGTCCCACTATGATGTTAAGTTACCTCCTTGCCTGATGAAAAATATTCAAGGCAACCTTGGACCTGTTATTTATT
>NZ_LZZL01000132.1:0-10773 GCF_002006495.1 Clostridium sp. BL-8 | reverse complement strand
GCTTGTCCTCAACTTGTTTGAGGAACATGCAGAAATGGGTGCAACCTTTCACTTATAACTTTTCAGCGAAAATTTTATAAGTCCTATGAATAAATATGTATGTGATTTCGGTAAGTTACCACATAAATCTAAATTCAAAGCTATCTATATAGTATTTTTAGCAGCGGTTATTTTATCATCAGAGTATTTATTCCAGTTTTTCATCCAAGATTTAATGCATTCGTATAAAATAATGATTAGCATAACAAGTATTATAAAGGATAAAACAGTTAAAGTAGTCTTTCCGTTTGGAATATAATTTTGAAATATATTCTCAATGGAAGCTGTTGATGTTGTTATTGAAATAAATATCATAGGCAATATTGTTATAGGAGTATATTTATTCTTTCCCATTTCAATAAGTACAGATGTACCAATTGCAAAGGCTATTGCAGCAAGTGTTTGATTAGCTACTCCAAATAATGGCCAGATAGTCGAAATATTGCCGCTATAAAGCAATGATCCCCATGTGATGGACATTAAAGCACTAAAGAAAACAAGATTGAATTTTGAGTTTCTATTAGCCAATGGTTTGTACATTTTACCAAAAAGATCTTGTAATAAGTATCTTCCTATTCTTGTACCTGAATCTATTGTTGTTAGTATAAATAATGCTTCAAACATTATGCAAAAATGATACCAGTAAGACATTAGGGTTGATGCACCAGGTAAATTATGAAATACATATGTCATACCAACAGCTAAAGATACAGAACCTCCAGGTCTTCCAGCAAGTGTTTCACCAACAAGACTTTCAAGCATTCCTAAATCTTGAGGAACTAAATTTAATTTAGCAAAAACATCAGGCAAAGAATTTATTGCAAAATAATCAGCAGTAGGTAGAGCAGTAGCAGCAATCAAAGCCATTAAGGATACAAAGGCTTCAAGGAGCATCGAACCATAGCCTATTGGAAGGATATCTTTTTCATTTTTAATCAATTTTGGAGTAGTACCTGTGCTTATGAGTGAGTGAAAACCAGAAAGTGCTCCACAAGCTATTGTTATAAATAAAAATGGAAATACTTTACCATTTACAACAGGACCACCACCGCTAACATATTGAGTTATTGCAGGCATTTGCAAATTAGGTCTAACTAATACTATTCCAACAACTAAAGCTCCTATTACTCCGAGTTTCATATAAGTACTTAAATAATCACGAGGTAATAATAATAACCATACAGGTAAAGCAGCAGCGCAGAAACCGTATATAACTAGTATTACTGATAATTGCTTAATATCAAGAGTTAAAAAATGCCCAAGAGCTGTTCCTTCAATTTGTGGACCAAAGATAACAGCAAGCATTATTAATACCATTCCTATCACAGTTGCTTCAGCTATTTTGCCAGGTCTGATGTATTTTAAATATATACCTACAAATATGGCAATTGGAATAGTAGCACCAACAGTGAAGGTTCCCCAAGGACTGTTATAAAGAGAATTAACGACTGGTAAGCCAAGACCTGCCATTGTAATTATAAGAATAAAAATAACAGAAATAGAAGTTATGAAACCAATTCTTTTTCCTAAAGTACGCTTTGCAATTTCAGCTATAGATTCACCATCAAACCTCACTGACGCAAAAAGCATTACTATATCGTGTACTGCTCCTGCAGCAACAGAACCAATTAATATCCATAGGGCTCCAGGAAGATATCCGAATTGCGCTGCTAGAACTGGACCAATAAGAGGTCCAGCACCTGCAATAGCAGCAAAGTGATGGCCTAAAAGCACCCACTTATTTGTTGGTACATAATCTTTTCCATCAGCATATATCTCAGATGGAACTTTTTTAGTTTCATCTAAAGCTAATACCTTTGCAGCAATGAAAGCACCGTAAAGTCTATACCCAAGAATTAAAATTAATGCACCTATAATTACTAAAACAATTGAATTCATATTTACATCCCCTTTATTGTAAATGTTTTCTTTTAATATAATTTATCAGCTAAAGGTTATGATAAGTATATATTATAGGTGAAATATCATATTTTAAAGATAAAGTAGCAAAATATTGGGGTGACTAGCAGTAATATAATACATAATAAAGTAAAATTTGAGATTTTATTATAGCATAGTATAATAAAAGTAGGATTATTAGTTGTATATATAACCTGTAATTATTATTACTAATGAATTATTAAAAAGTAAACCAGTTAAGAACTAAGAATTGGTGATTATGAGATTTAATGAAGAAATTTCTATAGAGATTTTCTTCACTAACTGTAAACGAATAAAGGGTGGAATAGTATGTTAATGTTAAATATGTTAGAAAAGATGGCACTTATAACAGTGTTTACATTTATTATCTTACAGACTAGTATTATGAAACATTTAGTAAAAGATAAGTATGATCGTAAGGATAAGGCAATCATTATCATTATATTTTCAATACTAGCTATTTTGGGAACTTATTTTGGTATATACATTACTGATAATTCATTAGCTAACAGCAGACCTATTGGAGCAATAGTAGCAGGATATTTAGGAGGGCCGAGTATTGGAATAATAGTAGGATGTATAAGTGGATTACATAGATATTCTTTTGGAGGATTTACAGCCTTAGCTTGTTCTCTATCAACGGTTGTGGAAGGCGCAATTGGAGGAAGTTTTAGGCTATTATTTAAGAAACAAAGATTAAGTCCATTGATTGCAGGATTAGCAGCAGTAATAGCTGAAGTTACTCAAATGATTATTATTTTAATATTTTCAAGTGATCTAAATGCAGCAATAGAACTTGAAAAAACAATAGCTCTATCCATGATAATTATAAATCCAATAGGAGTTTTTTTAATAATTACTGCAATTAAAAGTTCAAAAAGATTAGTTGATGATGAGGTTAACTTAATTAAATTAAAAGAAGAAAATAAAGTAGCAGAATTAAAAGCCTTGAAAGCACAGATAGAGCCGCATTTTTTGTTTAATTCTCTCAATGTTATCAGTGCTTATTGCAGAACTGATGGTGAAAAAGCAAAAGATTTAATACTAAACCTTTCTAATTATTTTAGAAGCACCTTAGAAATAGAGGGGGATTTTTCTACATTGGAGAAAGAATTAAAGTTAATTAAAGCATACGTATCAATTGAACAAGCTAGATTTTCAAATAGATTATTGGTGAAATTCTCAATAGATGAAAATCTGCTAAATATAAAATTCCCAATACTTTTACTTCAACCAATTGTAGAAAACGCTATTAAACACGGCATCTTAAAAAAAATTGATGGAGGAGAAGTATCAATTTCTATTAGTGATAGTGAAGATAAAATTTATATTGAAATTAGTGATAATGGAGTTGGATTTGAATATACAGAGAAATCAGCATCTACAGGAATTGGACTTAAAAATGTAAATAACAGACTTAAGCTTTTGTATGGAGATGAATGCAAATTAAACATAGCAAGTTCAAATAGTGGCAGCAATGTTAACTTTTATATTCCGAGATAAATATAGTGGAGGGGATTAAATTGAGATTATTAGATCAAATCAAAATAATAATAGTTGAGGATGAGAAAATATCTAATGATGAACTCAAATATATAGTATCAAAGGATAGCCGATTCAGAGTTACAGGACAAGCATATGATGGAATAAGTGCATTAAAATTAATAGAAAGTGAAGAGCCGGAAATTGTTTTTATTGATATTAATATTCCAGGGAAAAGTGGGGTAGAGTTAGCAGAAGAAATAAAAGTAGTGTTACCAGATACAATTATAATTTTTCTAACAGCATATGATAGTTATGCGGTAAAAGCATTTGAACTTAAAATATATGATTATATATTAAAGCCTTATGATGAAAAGAGGATAATAGAATCATTAAATTGTGCATTGAGTACCATCAATAGTAAAAATGAAAATGATATTGTATGCATATTAGATAAATTAGATCAGGCTAAAAGTCTAAAAAGAATTCCGTGCGAAAATAATGGAAGGATAATTCTCATTGATATTAATAAGATTTCATTTTGCTATTCTGAAGGAGAAAAAAATTACATTAAAGCAGATAAGGAAATTTATTATACGTCAAAAACCTTACAGGAGTTATCTGAGAAAACTAATTTTTTCAGATGTCATAGAAGTTATATTGTTAATCTTGAGAAGGTGAAAGAAGTTTATCCATGGTTTAATGGAACCTATAAATTAATAGTGGATAATATCGAAAAAGATGAGATCCCAGTAAGTAGATCTCATGTAAAGGAAGTTAAAATGGCTTTAGGATTATAATGAAAAATATAATGCAATTTTTAAATATTATGAATAAAAATTAGAGACCATTCATGAAAAGAGAACACATTTTTCATGAATGTTTTTTATTATTGAGAATCATATTTTAAAGTAAGCTGGAAACCAATGTTTTCAATGTATCGAATGATTCCATTAGATATTCAGGAGTATATTTTTCATCATTCTCTATATACCATTGAATTGAAGTAATAGCAGTTGAAGCATACATACGGCAAAAGAATTCTTTGGGAATTTTAGATTTAAGTTCAATGTTTATATTATCAAAGTATGAGGAACAACCGTCCTTTAATATGTTAAACAAACTTCTATATAAATCAACAGACTCAGTATGGACTTTTAATAATGCTAAGAATGCATTTCGCTGCTTTGAATAATATTCTATCAAGTTTGAAAAAAAGTAGATAAAATCTTCATGAGATTTTAAAATGAATCTACTATTAATAAATATTCTAAAATCATCTAGTGTCTCTTCTACCAATTGCGTAAGTAAATCGTATTTATCGTAATAATGATCATAAAAAGTTGATCGTCCTATCAATGCTTCATCTATGATATTTTGAATTGTAATATCCTTAAAATCTTTAACTAGTAATAAGTTAACAAACGATGTTTTTATATTTTTTCGCGTCTTTAATACACGTAAATCAAGCTTATTTGACATATGATCACCTCGAATTTCGCACTGAATGGTAATTAATACTAATTATACTATACAACTTTATTTTGGAAAAAGCTAATGAATAGAGGAGTAATAGTAATTTATAGCCTATCTTATTAAATTTTTTACAATCAATATTTTAAAATGTATAAGTTATCAAACAAAATAATAAATAAATGTAAGTTAAGATATGATAACCATTATCATTAATTATTGAAAGGAAAGTACAAGCCGATTAATATATAGCTTGTAGGAAGGATTAATAATAATTAAAGGAGCAAAATAATATGAAAAAATGTATTTTATGGATAATAGTTTTGATGTTATTAGTTACTTCAAATATAAGTGGATGTAGTAATAATAAAAATAACAATACAACTATTGATGAAACCGCTATTATTCCAGATCAGAAGATAAATTATTTTATGTCAGGCAAAGTTGAAGCCGATGAAAGTGCAGCCATAACATCCAAAATTAATGCAAGAGTTTCGAGTATGAATGTTGATGTTGGTGATGCAGTAAGTAAAGGTGATTCAATAATTACTTTGGATTCTAAGGATATGGAAGCTCAAGCTCAGCAGGCGCAGGCAGCAGTAGAGGTAGCTCAGGCAAATTTAAATAAGGTTAAAAGTGGGTCGAGGCCTGAGCAAATAGAAGAAGCTGAGGCAGCAGTTGAAAGTGCTAAAGCAAATTATGAAAATGTTAAAACTACTAATGAAAGAAATAAAGTTATTTTCGATGCAGAAGGAATGTCTAAGTCAGCACTTGAGCAAAGTGAAACAGCTTTAGTAGCAGCAGAAGCTACGTATAAATCTGCACAAGCAGCTTTAGATATGTTAAATAAAGGTGAAACATCAGAAAGTATAGCAATTGCAGAATCACAAGTAAAAAGTGCACAAGCAACTCTAAATACAGCACAAGTTCAATTAGAAAATGGAGTAATCAACTCTCCTATATCTGGAGTTGTTACTGCTAAGAATATTAATGATGGGGAATTAGCTACAGCTGGAACTACATTATTATCAATTGTTAATTTAGATACCATCATTATAAATGCATATGTACCTTCAACATATATTAATAAAATGTCTGTTAATCAAGAAGTCAAGATTAAAATTTCAGAAGTGCCAGACAAGGAGTTCGATGGAGAAATATCAGTAATAGATCCAATAGTAGATTCTAAAAACAAAAATGTCTTGGTAAAAGTCTTATTTAAAGAGAAGGATCCACTTTTAAAGCCAGGAATGTTTGCTGAAGTAGGAATAGAAGAATAGGAGGTGAAAGTTATATGAATAGAAAGCGTAAGATGTTAATGATTGCTGTATTTGCAGTTATGCTGCTAACACTTATAGGCATAGGATATTATTACTGGTATAACAATGCTTACTTTGTTACAACAGATGATGCAAGAGTTACAGGAGATATTATTAAGGTGAGTCCGCAGATTTCAGGAAAACTTCTTGAATTCAATATAGAGGAGGGAGATAGGGTATTGCAAGATCAAATTTTAGGCAGACAAGAAATGGGAAGCCTTCCAGACTCAAGCGTAGATCAATCCATAATAAGAGCACCAATTAGCGGTATTATCATTAAAAAAATTGGAAATATAGGCGAAATTGAAGCGGCGGGACAATCTATTGCAATGATTGTTGATCCACAAAAGTTATATATTACTGCAAATATAGAGGAAACCAAATTAGGAAGAATAAAAGAAGGACAACCTGTAGATATTTCAATAGATCAAATTGAAGGAAAATTATTTGAAGGAAAAGTAAATTATGTAGGGGAAGCGGCAAACTCTACATTCTCAATTCTTCCATCGTCAGCCAGTGGCACATTTACAAAAGTAGTTCAAAAAATTCCAGTCAAGATTGAAATTGATAAAGCTGATAATGAGTTGCTGCCGGGTACTAATGCAGTTATTAAAATTCATATAAGATAATGGAGGGCAATATTATGGAGGAGAAAACAAAAGACACTTCTAATAAATGGTCCATGATAACTGTGTTAATAATAGGTTCTTTTATGGCTTCATTAGATACTAGTATTGTTAATATAGCAATTCCTAAAATAATGTCAGTATTCGGTACATCATTAGAGGATGTTAAATGGATATTAACAGCCTACACACTTACTTTAGGTGCTGTAGTACCGGTTACCGGATATATTAGTGAAATTTTTGGAACAAAGAAATTATTTGTATTTGCTATTGCAACTTTTACTATAGGATCATTTTTATGTGGTCTCTCTTGGAGCAATGGAGCTATGATAGTATTTCGGATTATACAGGCTTTAGGAGGAGGTATGATAATGCCGGTGAGTATGACGATGATGATGCAGGCGATTCCAGCTAAGGAGAGAGGAACTGCAATAGGGGTATGGGGAATCGCGGCGTTATCAGCTCCAGCAATAGGACCAACTCTTGGAGGATATATCATTGAGAAGCTTGATTGGAGAATAATATTTTATATAAATGTTCCAATAGGCATAATAGGAACATTTATGGCATTAATTTTATTAAAAGATACTGGAAAAAATATAGTTAAAAAGTTTGATTATATTGGATTTATAACCTCTACTATAGCTATGGTTAGTATATTATATGTTCTAGGTGAAGGGGCGAATATAGATTGGGAAGATATAAAAAATCCGCTTTTAATAGTGGTTGGAACTTTTTGTGCAATACTATTTATAATAAATGAATTAGGTAATGAAAACCCATTAATGGAATTACGTGTCTTAAAAAATTTTGATTTTGGAATAAGTCAAATAATCCAAAGTATATTAATGTTTGCATTGATGGGAGGAATGTACGTTATGCCTGTATTTTTAGAAAACATAAGAGGGTATACGGCTATGGAGACAGGGATAATTTTATTGCCATCTGCACTTGGACAAGCACTTATGATGCCTATCAGTGGCAAGCTTTTTGATAAAATTGGTGCGAAAATTCCATGTATCATTGGAGTAGCATTGCTAATGGTTACTTCATATAAACTGGCATTTATAGATGTCGATACGAGTAAGATTTATATAGAGACAATAATGACAGCACGTAGTATAGGAATAGGACTTTCCTTCATGCCTGTAACAACATTTGGTTTAAATGCTGTTGACCTTAAGCTTGCAGGACAAGCATCTTCTCTAAACAATACGATTAAGCAGATTGCAGGAGCCTTAGGGGTGACAATTATGACAACTATGATACAGAGTAGATGTGATTTGAATTATGAAAGATTGTCAGAACAGATAACACCATTTAACATAGCAGCAAGTGGAGTTATTAATCAAATTATAGGTTTATATACTCAAAACGGATATTCACAAGTTGATGCAAATAGTACAACAATATATACAATTACTCAATTTATTTATAGGCAGGCTTATGTTGATGGGATAGATTATGCTATTTCAGGAGCAACTGTTGCAACTGGAATAGGATTGCTTTTAGTTATATTTATGAGAAGTAAACCCAAAGAAAAAATAGAAGCCACATTTTAGTGGGGAATTTTTACTGAAGCATATTATGTTATATTCTTTGAAAAATAACATAATATGCTTAAATATATTTTTTTATTTTTAAAGGTGAAAAAAATTTTACTTAGCTGCTCTTTGAATGACTTGTCTGTATTTATTGTAAACAGAATCATAATGATCAATTTTACAGTTAATTTTATCAAGATTTTTCTGTAATTCAGCCATTTGATTTAAGACATCTTCTCTATGTTTTAGAAATATCTCTCTACGAATTTCAACAGTACTATTACCTTGGATACATAATTGAATATAGTCTTTAATTTTCTTTAATGGCATTCCTGTATTTTTTAGGCAGCAAATAAGCTCTAACATTTCTAAGTCTTCTTCTTTAAAATTTCTGTTACCTGAATCACTACGTTCTACAAAAGGTAATAAGCCTTCTTTTTCATAATATCTAAGTGTGTGTGGTGTTAGATGAGTTTTTTCAGAAACTTCAGCAATACTGTATCCCATGATCTATATTCCTTTCTTTCATTTTTTATTTTATAAGTTAGAGTATACTCTAATAGTTACGAATTGTAAATTCAAATTTAAAGTTATGTAAAAAGCAATTTTGTATTAACTTCAGAAGAATAAGGTATAAGGCACAATCCAATAAATAACAAGTCCATTTGCCAGCTTATTTTCCATCATCCTATGGCAGCAAATTTACCTAATAGGCCCACTATGAGGGAAATTTCTTGCCTGATGAAAAATATCCATGTCAACTTTGGACCTGTTATTTATTTTCATGTGCCTAAAACTAATTAAACGTATTTTCGTAAAAATAATAAAGAACATAAGTATAAAATGAGATGAAATGTATAACCTAATAAATGAGGTGATGCAAATGGATAATAACAAAAGTAGAATGAAAGATAGACCTAAATCCAATGCAGAAAGAAGAAAAATGGATCCTAAAGGCAATTCTGATCTTGGAATTATTGATGGTAAAAAAATAGGTGCACCTCCACATAAGGAAAAAGATCACTTATAAAAATAGAAAAGGATATATCAAAAGAATATTTGATATGTCCTTTTAATATATATTTAAATTTAATATTATTAATATTTTTAGTATTGATAATTAAAATTAATGATTTTATTATTTAAATCCGCTATGATAAATTAATGAGTGTATAAATATTGTGCAATATATTGATTATATGTAAATCTATTTATGATAAAATGAAATATATGCTAAATTAGGAGGTTAAGATGGAATTAGAATTAAATGTATATGAATTAGGTAAAGTTTTAAAAAAATTAGAAGAAAGATATAAATTAACTGTACTGATTAAACTTAATTTGAGCGGTGGGTGGATGACAATTACTGGTGAAACAAGCCTATTAAAAGTTCCTGGTGATATAAAGGCTGGCTGCGGAGGAAAAGATAATATTATAGATATAAATATTAAAAACGAACTTAATGAAAACGGAACAATTGTAAAAATCACTGGAAGTAAGGATAAAAAATTTAGTGTAAATATATCAAGCACAAGATATAAGGAACTTCGTTCCAATAATTTAACTATTAATCAAATAAAGATAAATGAAAATGAGAGCAAATTAAAAATTGATGAAGATATTATTTTTACAATAAAAGCTCCAATAGATGAAATAAAAAAAATAATAGAAGATTAAATTTTAGAAGAGTATTATTTCGTATAAAATAATATTAAAAGTACATACTATTATTTAGATAGCTGATAAAGTCAACATAAAGAAGCTATAAATATGGTTATTTATAGATAGTATATAAGTTTATATTAAGATTTATAGGATTAGGAGTGTGATATAAATGGATAATGGTATGAAAAGAAAACATACAAATAAGCATAAAACATTAAATCATAATCCACAGGCTGAAAGTGTAAAAGCAGTTTTTGGGGAACCTAAGGCTAAAGATTCTGAATTTATTCCCAAAACTTTTGATTAAAATGATAATTGTATAAGTAAACTTCTTATTAATAAAAGCATTTTTTGTATAAGGGCTGTTGCATATTACGGATCTAAATCCGTTAGCGATAGTTCCTTTTTGGGTTTTTACATAAATTTTAACTATATTGTGCCTAGGATTTATTTTTTACGTAAAAAGAGCTGTGCACTAATTTAGTGCGACAGTCTCATTGCTCTATTAAGGGTACTGAGATAATTTTATCAGGTTCTTCAATACTTTGTCCTCTCCATAACCTATAATAATATCCCTTTTTTTTCAACAACTCTTTATGATTACCTTCTTCTACTATTTCTCCATTATCCATAACATATATCCTGTCACATTTCATAATTGTACTCAATCTATGAGCAATTATT
>NZ_LZZL01000131.1:0-11480 GCF_002006495.1 Clostridium sp. BL-8 | reverse complement strand
TTGATCATATCATGAACTTCCATTGGAGCATTATTAAGAAGAGAGCCACCGCGTAAAGGTTCCATAATATTTACGGCTAAACCTTTTTGTGCTGCATATTTTAAACCTTCTACACCAACTTGATGATGTTCATCTAAAATATTGAGTTGTATTTGGGTCATATCCCAATCAAAAGAGTCTACAATTTCTTTAAAAGCAGTAAGTGTACTATGGATAGAGAAACCCTTATGTAGTATTTTCCCTTTTTTAATCATTTTATCAATGAAATTTAATCCATCATATTTTTTTATCTTTTCCCAGTTTTCAGGGTATAGATTATGCAAAAGATAAATATCGATATGATCCGTTCCTAGACGTTGTAATTCTTCATCTAAATATTTTTCGAAGTCTTCATGTTTTGTAATGTTCCAGACTGGGCTTTTAGTTGCTAGAATAATCTTATCACGATAACCGTCTTTCAAAGCCTTTCCCATAATAACTTCGCTATTTTTGTATACATAAGCGCTGTCGAGATAGTTCACGCCATTGTCAATTGCATATTGTACCATTTGTATAGCTTCATGTTCATTTTCTGGAAATCTCATGCAGCCAAGACCTAGTCTAGAGACTTCAAGTCCTGTTTTTCCATATTGTATATATTCCAATGATTTCACCTCATTAATTTTAAATATGATAAAGTTACTTTATCTGAAATTTATATAGAATTTCATATTAATAATTGGATATATTAATATTTGAAATACAGAAATGCAAATAATTCTTAAATTATATATATCCAAATTACAATGAGAAAATCTGTAGATTTCTTAAATCTTGTACAAGTATGAATATATTATTGTTCAAATCGAAGAAAATAGCTAGTTAATTTCTGCACATAGATTGCACAATTCTGCAATTTTAAAAAATTTATAGTATTTTGATATATTGAATTTATTTATTATGTAAGTTAGAATTTATATAAAAATTAAGAGAAGGATCAAAGGATAATACAAAGGAGCAATATTATATGAATATAGAAAAAGTTCATAACTCAACAATTACAAATACAGAAAATACTTTGAATTGTCAGGATTTATTGAGTCAAATCATTGCTATGACTGAAAAAATCACTTATGCGGAGGGAAATACTAAGACTATTATTCCGTTTCTTACGATTAACCGTCATACTTACGCATTTCCATTAACTCCAGGAGTCCTTACCCCTTCATTGTGCATTATTTTACAAGGAATGAAGGAACTTCATTTGGGAAAGGAAACGGTTTATTATTATGCAGGAGATTATGTTGCATCGTTGATTGACATTCCTGCATCTGGTCAGGTTATTAATGCGTCGAAAGATTCACCGTTTATAGGATTACGTATTGATTTTACGACAAAAGAGATTGCATCAGTTGCTATGGAGATTGAAATTAGCTTTAAACCAAATAAAAAGAATTCTACTCTTGGAGCATTTGTTGGTAAGTCAGATTTTGAACTTTTGGATTTATTTATAAGGTTGTTTAAGCTTATTGAAAATCCGAAAGGCATAGAATTTCTCTCTAAACATATAAAACGCGAATTGATTTTTCGCTTATTAACAGGTGAATATGCACATCTTTTTTATCAACAGGCATTATTTGAACAAAATACCGATGGTATAGGAAAGGCTATTGCTTGGATTAGAGAGAATTATTCTAAAGCTTTTAATGTTGAAGAACTTGCAAAATCTAATAACATGAGTGTTTCAACACTGCAGCATAAATTTAAAGCGATAACCACAATGGGGCCACTGCAATATCAAAAGCAGCTTCGTTTGCAGGAGGCAAGGCGTTTAATGCTAAGTGGCACGATGGATGCAACATCAGCAGCTATGGAGGTTGGCTATGAAAGTCCATCACAATTTAGCAGGGAATACAGGAAACTTTTTGGCTTACCGCCAAAACAAGATATTAGATGGTTACTGGAAAATTATGAAATGTAGTGAAAAATTAATAATACTAAGAAGTAAAGCAGTAAAACTACTTAATAAACAAAGAAATTAATATTAAGTTCAGTCATTCTTCCTTCACAAAAACCCACGGGGGTTTTTATGAGTGAAGCAAATTTGCTAATGATAGACCATAAATATCAAGGAAAAGGAAACTATTAGGCCAGAAATGTATTCAATGTTTTATAGATTACTGGAGGATTTAGGCATCGTTATGATAATAAAATAATCATTTGCATTTTTAAATGTAAAAAATATTGACAAAATCCCGTGAGAATAATATACTATGAAATAAGAACGACGATGTTCGACAAACATACTTTAAAAAGTATATTTTCGGATGTCGTTTTTTTATACAAAAAAATAGAACATTATAATTAATTGAGAAAAAGAATTCAAAAATTAATTTTTAGCTAATGCGCAGTTACTTTTAATCTAAGGCACATTCAAAAATTAAAAAAACTTATACATAAATAGCTGAAATTTTGTTTTGAGATTTAATATACTAAGGAGGATTTTATATGGAAATTAATTTAGGCGATTGCAGTTTTATATTGATCTGTTCAGCACTTGTACTTTTAATGACACCAGGACTTGCATTTTTTTATGGTGGAATGGTTCGTAGGAAAAATGTTTTAAATACATTGATGTCTTCCTTCTTTATTTGTGGATTAGCATCAATAATGTGGGTTTTAGTAGGTTATTCATTGTCTTTTGGTAATGATTTTCATGGGATAATAGGTGGACTTAATTTCTTAGGTTTTAATGGGGTAGGAGCAGAGCCTTCAGCATATGCACCTACAATACCTCAAGAGCTTTTTGCTGCATTTCAAATGATGTTTGCAATAATTACTCCAGCGCTTATAACTGGAGCTTTAGTAGAAAGAATGAAGTTTTCAGCATTGTTCATATTTGTAGCTATATGGTCACTTTTAGTATATTATCCAATGGCACATATGGTATGGGGAGCTGGTGGATTAATAAGTTCTTTAGGTGCCGTTGATTTTGCTGGAGGAAATGTAGTTCATATAAGCTCAGGTATTTCAGGCCTTGTAGCTTGTATTATGTTAGGTAAGAGACGTGGACATGGAATGATGTCATATAGACCACATAATATTCCATTTGTAGTTCTTGGAGTAGCATTACTTTGGTTTGGATGGTTTGGATTTAATGCAGGTAGTGCGCTCGGAGCTGGTCCACTTGCTGTACATGCATTCATGACAACAAATACTGCAGCATCTGCAGCTATGCTTTCATGGATGTTAATTGAAAAAGTAAAACATGGTAAGCCAACATTACTTGGAGCAGCAACAGGAGCAGTATTAGGGTTAGTTGCAATTACACCAGGAGCAGGGTTTGTTCCACTTTGGTCATCAATTATAATTGGTATAGCAGTATCTCCAATTTGTTTCTTCTTTGTGGAAAAAGTAAAAGTTAAGTTTGGATATGATGATGCACTTGATGCTTTTGGATGTCATGGAATCGGTGGAATTTGGGGTGGAATTGCAACTGGAATTTTTGGACAAACTGCAATTAATCCTGCAGCACAATGGAATGGTCTTTTCTATGGAGATGTTAAACTTTTCATTGCACAAATAATGAGTATTGTAATAACAATAATATTTGCAGGTGGCATGACTTTCTTAATTATAAAAGTTATGAAAATGTTTATGGATATTAGAGTTGATAGCTCAGAAGAAGCTGATGGACTTGATGTAGCTGAACATGGGGAATCTGCTTATCCAGCATTTAATGGATTAGACTAGGAATATAATGCATGAATGCATAAAATGGAGAAAGTATAATATTAAATATTCGAGTCTTACCACATAGAAAAAATAATAATCATAATAAATTTTTTAAGTATTATGTTCATTTAGAAAGTTTGGTAATGTGTTTTATATGTTCCCCAAAGTTATTTTGGGGAATTTTTTAGTTTAGGGGGTCTAACTTTTACGCAGAATTAAGGATATTTGTGTTATGGTTTAAATTTTAAGAAATTGTATTATCTTTTCTTTTGTATCAGTTCCGGCCTGAGGTGTGAATACATTCATTATTAAGCTGGTATTATCGGCAACCAACAAACTTGTTTCCTCAAACTCCAATTTACCTAAAACTGGGTGAATAATGAGTTTAAATCGATTATCCTCCATTTTTACGTCATGCATTGACCACCACGAATCAAATTCGTTACTTTCGCATTTAAGTTCATTTACAAATTCTTTGATCCAAGGATCGTCTATAAATTTACTGTAGACAGTACGGAATCTTGCAACCATACCTTGTGCGACAGAACTCCAATCGGTAAATGTTTTTTTTAATTCTTCATTTGTAAACATAATTCGAAGCATGTTGCGTTTATAAATATCGATTTTACTGTAATCCAATGAGAGTTTTGAAGCAGCTTTATTCCACGCAATCACATTAAAACAGGCATCCATAATAATTGCAGGAGAAAATTCTAAGCTCTCCAGTAGATGCTGCAACATCGGGTTAACAGATTCATGGTGGCTGGGGATGCTTGTTGGAGGTGCTTGCTCGGCAAGGGTGTAGAGATGTATGGTCTCCTGCTTATCAAGCATCAAAGTTCTTGATAAACTTTCAAGCACTTGTGTGGAGACCTGTAGTGGACGTCCTTGTTCAATCCATGTATACCATGTTAAACTGATTCCAGAAAGAGAGGCAACTTCCTCTCGTTTAAGACCAGGGGTTCGGCGGCGTGTACCTTCGGGTAAACCAACTTGTGATGGTAATATCTTTGCTCTGCGAGTTTTTAAAAAGTCTCCAAATTCTTTATATCTTTGTTTTGAATTATCCATGGCATTTATCTCCTTTATTAACACTAGTAGTAATTATACTAGTATAATTACCTTCCTATTATTATAAATTAGATGATAAGATAACTACAAGCCAATTTGGTTAACTCAAAGTCAGAAGTAAAAGGATTCTGAATTATAAAATCATGTTATGGTTAAATTAAAATAAAAACATAAATTATTGTAATTAGTTTTGAAAGGAATTATTATGAATAGAACTACAAATACTACACAAGCATGGATTATCACTGGCCCTACGTCAGGCATCGGCTATCGGACTGCACTTGAACTTGCCAATCATGGCACTGTCGTGTTGGTAGGTCGCGATCCTGATAAACTAAGCAAGGTTAAAGCTGAAATAGAAGCGCAGCACGGAGGTCACGCGCTATCAGTCGTCTGCGACTTCGCCGATATACGGAGTGTGCACCGGGCGGCTGCGGAGATCGTGAACCTAAAGCTTCCAATCGCCGGTCTGGCGAATAATGCTGGTATTATGCCTATGCAGAGCGGTCGGAGCGCGCAGGGGTGGGATCTTGCTTTCGCAACGAATCACCTTGGACCGTTTGCATTCACGGAGGCACTTATTCCCCATCTGCTAGACGGTGCGAATATCGTGTTTACCTGCTCGGCTGTTGAGGACCCTGAACGTAAGTTCTCTGTTTCTGCAGGATACCGAGGTGGGAGATATATCTCTGCTGAGGCGAGCGCACGTGGCGAATGGAAACCAGGGGGTTCTACGATGCCAGGCTACGATGCCTATGCTACCTCGAAGCAGTGCAACCTCGCGACGGTTTTCGCGTTTGCGCGTGAGATACCTCGTCTGCGATTTAACGCTGTAGAGCCCGGTTTCAGCCCCGGTACTAACCTTGGCCGCGAAGCAAATGCCTTCTTCATGTTTATTGGGAAGTATATAATATCACCGCTGGCCCCCTTTATCAAGTACATGAGCACCCCAAAACTAGCAGCTCGAGTTATTACCAAAGTTCTGACTGACACGTCCGATGTGACTGGAGGGTACTATGACGAAAAAGGGAAGCCCATGGCTGCCTCTACACAGGTACAAGACATCGAGTTTAGCGATAGGGTCGTGGCTGAGACCCGCAAGTTACTTGCCACTCTCCCAAAGGACTGAATAATTCACAAGTTATTTTAGTTATTGTGATGAATGATATTTAAACTAACACTCTCTTGGAAATAATTAAGTCGAGTTTAGTAAAGAGGCTGTGCACTAAAATTAGTGCACAGCTCTTTTTGCATAAAAAGTAAATCCCAGATTCTACGAATCTGAGATTTACGATAAGATATTTTTCATGCGAACTAAAAACATTTTACAAAAGGATTGTCAAATTCAGAAGCTCTGATGAGTTTACTTGAATTTCAATTTTAATAATTCTATAGGTACATGGAGATGTGCGGCTATTTGCTCAACAGTCATACTTTCGAAATTATCACTTTTTAAATCGTTTTCATCAATAGCTAAATTAGCTGAAAAATAGTCAGCTTCATTTTCCAGTTTGTTTTTAATGACAAAAGTATTTTTCTCTAAAAACAATATGTTAAGTTTGCTGTGAAAGAGAGCGTGTCCTAATTCATGTGAACATGTGAAGTATCTTGAAGATTCATCTAAATTGATATTAATGTGAATTATTTTATTACGAGGAGCAGCTTGAAAAAATCCATTTATATTTTTACCAAGATTCTCATATAAAATTTTTATTCCAAGACATTCACAAAGTTCAAATGGGTTTTTTGTATGATATTTCTTCTTTAGCTGGGTGACTTTTTTATCTATAATTTTATTCAAAACAGACTTTATATTTTCATTTATCAATGAGAGCGGTGTAATTGTTATAAAGCATTGGCGAATTCACAACTATATTCAAAAGGATAGATATAAAGAAACTGTTTACAGGGAAGAAAAATCTATGCTGTCATTAAAAGAAAATAAAGCTTATACACTGGGGAAAATTAATGGTTTAGAAAGTTGTATTCAATCTGTATACAAAACGGATACTCAGATAAGATTAGATGAGATTAGTATAGATAAGAGTAATGTAGAGAGAGGTAAGAGCAGTTTAGATAAGGATAATATAAAAAGCCTGCAAGTAGTTGTCCATTCTAACAATGAAGTTTTTAAACATTTCGAAAAATGTGGATTCATCATGTCACCTAAGTTTATGGAATTTATAGCAGCAGATATTAAAGTATATTCAGCTAAATGGCTGATAGATGCTGCCACAGAATCCATGAAAAGAGGAAAGATAAATTATAAATATTTATTGGCTATATTGCAAAACTGGAAAGCAGATGGCAGAGATAAGAAAGCAACAATGCAAAGAGCCAATGCTGGTGCTTATAAAGATTTTGGAGACAGCGTCCTAGATAATTAAGGAGGGGTAGGATGAACCTTAACCATATACAAACACTCCCAAATGATATTAGGTGTGAACAGGAGATATTAAGTGGGATATTCTATAACAATAAAATATTGGCAGAAATAATTAATGAAGTTAAAGTAGAAGATTTTTATAAGGCATCACATCAAATTATTTATGCTGCTATATGTAAGCTATTTGCAGAAGGGAAGGATATTGATATAACACTTTTAGTAAATGAGATAGGTAAAGATAATCTTAAAAATGCTGGAGGAATAACCTATATAACTGATATAGCTATAGGTGGGCTGCCAATAAAAGCAAAAGAGTATATAAGAATTTTAAAGGACAAGTCCTATAAAAGAAAAGCTATTAAAGAATTATCAAGAGCTATGCAGTGTATGTATGATGAAAATTCAGCGCCTCAAGATGTTATAAGTAAAATGTCAGAAAATCTTGCAAATGATATGAAAAATAAAAGTTCAATATTCAGTGATAGTGACCTTATGGTTAAGACATTAACAGAAATAGAAAAAAGGTATCAAAAGGGTGGGGAAATACCTGGAATGCAAACAGGATTTATTGCTTTTGATAAGAGAACTGGAGGATTGCAAAAAGGAGAATTAGTCATAATAGCTGGCAGGCCATCTATGGGTAAAACATTAACTGCATTAAATATAATGGATGGACTAGGCAAAAATGGTTACACTGTGTATTTATCAGAATTAGAAATGACAGAGGAATCCCTTGGAATAAGAAGGCTGTCTTACAATGCAAATATAGAGGCTGAAAGACTAAGATTTGGGAAATTAAGCGATGATGATTTTTTAAAAATTACATTAATATCTAATGAATTAGCTAAGAGAAATAAAGTATTTACAGATTGCAGTTCAAACCAAGGATTACTTCAAATAAAGGCAAAAGCAAAAGCCATAAAGCAAGCTCATGGATTAGATGTAATAATAATAGATCATTTAACTTTAATGAATATTCCGGAAAGAGGGACTAGAGATTTGGCAATAGGAGAAGTTACAAAGGGCCTTAAAGGTTTAGCAAAAGAATTAGAAGTGAATGTAATCCTCCTATGTCAATTATCAAGAGCCGTAGAACAAAGAGCAGAAAAAAGACCTATGCTTTCAGACTTGAGGGAATCCGGAAATATTGAACAGGATGCAGATTTAGTAATGTTTATGTACAGAGATGATTATTATAATCCAGAGTCAGAAGATAAAGGAATAATTGAATGGATCATAAGCAAGCAGCGTAATGGAAGAACTGGAACCTTAAAGTTTGCGTATGTAGATAGGTTTCAGAAGATAGGGGATTTGGCTTATAGATAAATTATAAATGCTCACTTTAAGGTAAAAAGATTAAAAAATAAAAAATCTGTTTACCTTTATAGTTTCAGCTAAAATATGTATATATGTTTATAACCATTTTACTTACTTCTCAGCTCTTCTTCACAATTAAGTTTTTTATGTTGAATAAAAGCAAGTTGTTCTTCAATCTCATCTTTTTTTTCTAAAAGTATTTTTTCTTGTTGAATAATTATTGAGTAGCGTTCATCAACACTCATTGGATTCTCATTGGAAATATCAATATAGTGGCGAATTACTTCAATTCCCATTCCTGTACTCCGCAAACATTGGATCATTCTTAATCTCATTATATTATCATCAGAAAATAAACGGATATTGTTTTTATCTCGAATTATATTTGAAAGTAATCCAATATCTTCATAATATCGAATAGTAGGTTTAGATAGGTGTGTTATTTCAGAAACTTGATTAATTGTATATATTGGTTCTGTTCCATACTTAAAATTTATCATAAAAAAATCTCCTAAAATTACTTGACTTAAAGTTACTTGAATGTAATAGACTAATCATATCACAGAGATATGTGAATTTCAATATGGAGGAAAAATAATGAGCGGAGCATACGAAGAGTCCTTGGTTTTGTTAATAATGATTACCTAAAATATACTGTAATATCATTTGATATTAGATAAGACTAGTGCAAAAACTATAGTATAAAATGAAAAAAGAAAACATTATTAAAATAAATTACAAATGTAATTAAGTAAAAACATATTATGAAAGGCGGATAAAATATGAAAAAAAGTATATCTAGAAAAACACTTTTCTCTCCAGCTCCAATTTTGGTAGTAGGAACCTATAATACAGATATGCAGCCAAATGTAATGACTGCAGCAATTGGAGGTTTAGTTTCCGGAGCACCTGCAGCTATAGGAGTTTGTCTCAGAAAAGCTACTCTTACTTATGAAAATATTATTAGAAACAAGGCGTTTACAGTTAATATTCCAAGTGAGGATTATGTAAAGGAAATAGACTACTTTGGAATATCGAGTGGACGTGATAATTCCAAATTCTTAGCCACTGGTTTAACTGCAGTAAAAGGAAATTATGTGGACGCGCCATATGTTGAAGAATTTCCAATAAATTTAGAATGTAAGCTAATACAAATCGTCGACTTAGGTTTTCATACCCAATTTATAGGGGAAATAGTAGATGTGAAAGTTAATGAAGAAATGCTTGATGAAAAAGAAATACCTAATACTGACAAAATAAGACCTATCTTATTCTCAGGTAGTGACAGATGTTATTATGGATTAGGTAATAACTTAGGAACTGGATTTTCTATAGGAAGAGAATTCAAACCTAATAAGCAATAAATTAGCACATAAATGTAAAAATAGCCACATGGGGGAAGTAATATCCAACATGTGGCTATATATAATTTTATAGGTATTGCATTAAGTCTATTTGTATTTAAAACATTTCATATAACCTATATTAAGAGTTTATAAGTTTATAAAAAGTTTGACTTACAGTATAATATGTATGTTTATAAAACCTTTACTTACGTCTCTAGAACGAGCGTTTATGGACGATATTAGCAAATAAAAAACAAGAGTAATTCAACTCTTGTTCATGAAGAATATAAAAAAGTAAACTATCATCAGTTTTTATCATAAATTTTTACTAATCTCTTTTATCATAATATATCTTATTATTTTAAGACAGTATTTAGTAGCTTATTCCCCTTTAGTAACATTGCTAATGCAGTACTCCACAGTATCAGGGCAGAACCTATGCCAATCACTGACGTAAATGGAATAATGTAATTATGAACGAGCATAACCTTCAAAGGTATAAAAAGCCAAGTAATAATAGCGAGTAAACAGAAGAGGATCAGTTAAGACCTCTTTTAAGAAGCAGTTAAAGCTTTTTTTTTACTTCCTCCTGAACCGTAAGCCATATTGGATGTTAGATGCTATAGACATAGATGATACAGGTCATTTAGTAGATCCAAACCAACAAACTCAATCAATAACCATAGACAAAGCAACAATAGATTTATCAGAAGGAGATTCAGATAATTTATTTGCAACGACAACTCCAGCAGCCGTGGGGGTAAAGTGGACATCAAGTGATTCATCAGTAGCTACAGTAGATTCAACAGGGAAAGTAACAGCTATAGGTGCGGGAACAGCAACTACAACTGATGGAAGTAACTTAAGTGCATCATGTACTGTAAATGTAACTACAAATAATGATGGTAATAATGGAGGAACTACCACAGGAGCAAGTGCCATAGTTAATATTGCATATGCGAAAGGTGATAATACCAATAATGCTGGCGGTGATGTTTCGATTATATTTAATGGAGTACCAGATACTACATTAAGTGTTGTAAAAACAGCGAGTGTGAAATCTGTATGGGTAGGTGATACTTTTACGTACACCATAGTAGTTACTAATACTGGTTCAAAGACAGCGAAAGCAGTAGTAATTAATGATAATGCTCCAAATCATATTCAATTTCTGCCTAGTGGAATAACAACTACTCAAGGTACAGTTGATTCGAGTTCAAGTGCTTCCAAAATAGTAGTTAATGTTGGAGATATTCCACATGCAGGAACAGTTACTATTACAGTACCTGTAATGTTCTTTGAAAATAGAAAAATACGATGCTTACAAAATATGTTATGATTGATTCATAACAGTAAATAAGTGAACTAATGATTGTTTAATTATTACAACAAAATGTGTAGAAAGGAAGTTAACCCTATGGAAAAACAGTTTATAACTATGAGAGATGGGAAAAAAATTTATGTTCAGATTTATGATAAAAGACATAAGGATTTTTTATTAATGTTGCATGGCGGTCCAGGACAGGGGTGTTTTGATTTGCAATATCAGGCTACAATATTATCTGAATTTGTTAATGTAATTATATTTGACCAAAGAGGAGTATTGCGTTCTGATAAAATTGAAGAAAATGAACCATTTGGGTTAG
>NZ_LZZL01000130.1:0-11091 GCF_002006495.1 Clostridium sp. BL-8 | reverse complement strand
CACCTGCCTTGCACGCAGGGGGTCAAGAGTTCGAATCTCTTTATCTCCACCATTAGAAAACTATGAATTGTAATTCATAGTTTTTTTTATTTTTATATTATATATATTATTCAATATAATAGAGAAATGTAAACTTAAATATAAAAAACAGTAGAACTATCTCATAAAATGAATTAAAAATACTAATTATTACAGTGTACAATAGAAAAATTATAGCATATAATTTAGTTGTAAAGCATGTAAAATATGGTAAATTTAGAGATTGAATATGTAGTAAAATAGAGAGAAATTATATTTATGAGAGGGTATGAGTATGATACAAACTATTGTCTGTAAAAAAGATGGGTGTAGTGGAAATGAGTTTCATATAATGACAGAAGATAATAAATTAAAGCTAACATGTAAGGATTGCGGAAGTGATTATTATTATGATGTAAGTTATTATGATTTCATAATGCTATCAAATTGTACAGAATGCAATAATGATACATTTAAGGTCTTTAATAATTTAGATGAACAAGGTATATATGCAAAATGTACTAAGTGCGGAGCTCCACCAGAAAAGGTATTTATTGATGATGAGGGAGTGCAAGTAACATATGAAGCGAAACTATTACAAGATATAAAGCAATTTATGTATCAAATAGATCAAAGAATTTGCAATCTTGAATTAAAGATTGATGGACTAGAAAAGGGACAGGAATTATTAGAAGAGTCACTTGCATATATAAATAGATACATGTCAGAATGAAGTGTCCATAATAAGCATTAAGCTATAGCGTAGAAATTTTACTTTAAAGAGGTTAAATATGAGAAACAAAAGGAAAATTATTTATTGGTTTTTATTAATTATTTGGATGGTGGGAATATTTGTTATGTCAAATCAACCAGCTAACATATCTGATTCTCAAAGTGAAGGGATAATAAAAGTATTAGCTAGTATAGGTATAAATGTAAATAGTATTTTTGGACAGCTTGCTAATTTTGCTGTTAGAAAATGTGCACATTTTCTTGAATATATGGTTTTAGCCTTACTAGCATTCAATGTGTTTAATTTATATTTTAATGTGAGGAAAGTTGTTGTTATAACTATAATATTTGTATTTTTATATGCATGTTCTGATGAAATACATCAACTTTTCGTATTGGGACGAGAAGGTGCTATTAGAGATGTCATAATAGATACTTTTGGCGGCATTGTTTTGATATTAATCAGATTAAGCAAGATTCATTTATTTAGAAATAAATTGATATAATCTTTTGATTTTATGTTTAATTTTGTAATGTGAATGAATACTTATAATAATATGAGAGATATAATCAGAGATTGTTTTATGCACTGATTATATCTCTCATATTATTATAGAGAGAGCTTTTTAATAAGTTTATATATTATATATTAAAAAAAGCGGATTGACTTTATATGATAACTATTTTATTTTATTATTAATAATAAAGTTATCTTTTATTATCTTTTCACCTATTCTATAAGAATCTAGTAAATGTTTTTTCTTCATATGAATCTTTAGTACTTCCTTATACCCGACAAGATAGCTTTCATCAATTTTTTAGGGCAAATCTAGTTGTATATAGTTCTTATCTACATTAAATGGATCATGATTTGATAATAAAACTAGCTAAATGAAAAATTTGTTGTTTTAAATTTTTTAGCTTATCTGATAGCTGTGTGAAGAAGCTCTTATCTCATAAATCATATCCACTACATTGTCATAGCATTAATTTTTATGTTATAGCTGCTTAAAGTTGATTTACTTAATTTTAAATAAATCAATTATCTTGAAAATAATCTTTATAGAAACAAATAAGAGTAATCCATCAAAAATAAAATTAAATAGGAATAATTGCTTTGCAGTATCAGCTTCACCGTTGCCTACAAATGGCATTGGGAATTGAACTATGCCTATTAACATAACAGTCCAGAGTAAAAGTAATTTGGTTTTTATTTCTAAATTAGATTTACTTTTAATATATTTATAAAGTGAGTATACTGCAAGAATAAGATAAACTGAAACTATAAAGTATAATTCGTGAGGAAGCATATTTTCTCTAAAGGTTGACCAAAGAGTAAATCTATTGAAGTCTGTAATAGGCTTTTCACTATAGCTTCTATAATGTTTTCCAAGCATTGTACTAGTAGAAAATGCTTTACTAGCTGTATATTTCATACCATTTAATAATCTTTGAGGATGAGATAAATAAAATTTAGCAAGTTTTAGATTATTTATGTTACTATAAAATTCTTCAGCAGTTAATTCGCTTTTAGGAGAATACTTCACATATTTATCCTCAGCTAAATAAGCGTTTTTTCCAGCGTCGACTGCCATATCTGGATTAAGACCTAAATCTATTAAATCTTGCTCTGGAGTTTTAGAATCTTTTAATATACCATAAAAAACTGAGTTATATTGGGTATCAACATTCAAGTCAGAGCTATTATAGCTGATGCCAATAGGATATGCTATTACAAAACAAAGGACAATGCACAATATGTATAGGTTTATTTTATTAAGAGAACGTCTGTTATCAAAGAGTATTTTAACGATAAAAAGTATAATAATAGGCAATGAAGTAAGTACTTGCAGTTTTGAACCCAAAAACAAGAATGCTGAAAACAATATGAAAAATATTTTTGAAAATATTTTTTCGTTTTTCTTAAGGATATATTTGTAATAAATGTAGTTAAGAACAGAAGCAATAAATAGTACTAATATTGTAAACATCATTGGTTCACCGTAAAGACTATTGAACCAAATTAAATAATTTCCATCAAAGAAGAAGAACAGTATTAATAGTTCAAGAATTATGAGTTTTATGCGATTCTTTATGTTAAAAGATTTTAATATTATGCTAAAAGAAAGAATATATATAATACTGTAAATTACAGATAAATACTGAGTTTTAAATATAGCTTGCCCAAATAATTTGGAGATAGTATTAATTAGTATAATTAGATAACTAAGGCTAGATCCAAAAATAGTTAAGGTTAGATTGGTAATATTCGTTATTTGATAATCAGTTACAATATAACTCATAAATCTTATAAAGTTAGGATTATTTGCATCTGAATCTAATAATGATAGCCCAGATATGCTCATTATTCTATTAAAATCACCTTGGTCAGCAACACCAACTTGTGGTTGTATAAATAAAACTCCAATAATTATTCCAATGGCAAGTATAAAAAATAAAATCTTATAATAACTTGTTAAGTTTTTCTTGGTATTCATTAAATTTTGCCTCCATCAATTTAGATTAAAATTATAAAATAGCCTTAACTAATGACAGATAAAATTATAATGTTTTTTTTAAAATACTACAATAAAATGTAAGAATAAATTGAAAAGTTTAACAAAGAAAAGGATAATATATAAGTTTTCAGAAAATTTAGAAAATTAAAGAGGATTTAATGAACATAAATAGAAATATAATATCAAATAATATTATCATGGGAAAGGCAGGTGAAAGCCAACTTTTAAGATGACTTAAAAGTTTGGTAGAGTTCATGAAAGATTATAGTATTAAAAATTTAAGGAATGTAGGATTAATGGGACATAATGGAACAGGAAAAACTTCTTTAGCAGAAAGTCTTCTATATTATTCGAAAATAATAGATAGATTAGGGAAAATTGAAGATGGAACTACTGTTTTAGATTTTGATACTGAAGAAAAGAACAGACAATTTTCTATTGCACTTTCAATAGCTCCAATTGAATTAGATAATATTAAAATAAATCTTGTTGATATTCCAGGATATGCTGATTTTCAAGGTGAATGTATTGAGGGAATGAGAGCTGTAGATGTTGGAATGATAGTGGTAAGTGCAGTTTCAGGAATAAAAGCTGGGACTGAAAGAGCATGGGAATATTGTAATAAAATTAAACTGCCTAGAACAATTTTTATAAATAAACTTGATCGTGAAAATGCAAATTTTGATAAGGTATTAGATTCACTTAAAGAAAAGTTTGGAATGAGTGTAGTTCCAATTCAATATCCAATAGGGAAAGAAGATCAGTTCACAGGTGTAATAAATGTTATTTCAAAGCAGGCGCGAATATATGATATAAAGACTAAAGAAATAAAAATTTTAGATATACCAGAGGAATTGAAAGAGAAAGTTGAAGAATGCAAAAGAATGATTATGGAGTCAGTTGCAGAAACTGATGAAGAATTATTAGACAAGTATTTTAGCGAAGGAACATTAAGTGATGAAGAAATTTGCAAGGGTTTAATAAAAGGATGTGCGAGTGGCGATATTGCTCCTGTTATGTGTGGCAGTGCAACTAAAGTAATAGGAATGGATTCTTTAATTGACGATATTGTGGAATGCTTTCCTTCTCCAGAATATGCAATTTCTCAAAAGGCTTTGAATATTACAAATAACGAAGAGACTTTCGTTAATCTTGATCAAGAAAAGCCATTTTCAGCATTGGTATTTAAAACGATTGCAGATCCATTTGTAGGTAAAATATCTTTCTTTAGAGTTATGACTGGAGAAGCTAAGGAGGATATGACAGTATTAAATGTTAACAAGGATAAAGCTGAAAAATTATCTCATATTTGCTTTATTAGAGGAAAGACGCAAGTACCAGCTAAAAGAATTATTGCGGGAGATATAGGAGCAATTTCTAAATTGCAGTATACAAATACAGGAGATACACTAGCAAGTTCAGATTTTAAAATAATGTATGATAAAATGAATTTTCCTAAAGCAGTTTGTTCTATGGCAATGATACCACAAGCAAAAGGTGATGAAGAAAAGATATCTCAGGCTTTAAATAAATTAAAAGATGAAGATCCAGTTTTCGAAATATCAAGAGATGTAGAAAATGCAGAAATTATAGTTTCAGGGCTTGGAGAAACTCATATAAATGTAATTGCAAGTAAAATAAAAAGTAAATTTGGAGTAGATGCAGTCTTAAGTTTGCCAAAGGTTCCATATAAGGAAGCAATAAAAGGGACTTCGGATGTACAGGGGAAGCATAAAAAACAATCTGGTGGTCATGGACAATATGGTGATGTTGTGATAAAGTTTGAACCTAGAACAGATGGAAACGAAGATTTAGAATTCGTGGATAATGTTGTTGGAGGATCTGTTCCAAGAAACTTTATTCCGGCAGTAGAAAAAGGGTTGAGAGAATGTATAGCTCATGGTGTTTTAGCCGGCTGTCCAGTTATAGGTCTTAGGGCGACTCTTCATGATGGATCATATCACTCAGTTGATTCGTCTGAAATGGCATTTAAGCTTGCAGCATCTATAGCTTATAAGAAAGGTCTTGAACAGGCAAAACCTATTTTGTTAGAGCCAATAATGAAAGTTGAGGTTGTATTACCTAATGAATATATGGGTGATGTAATTGCAGATATAAATAAAAAGAGAGGCAGAGTAATTGGAATGGAACCAGAAGGAGATAAGCAAAAGGTCATGGCAGAAATTCCACTTGCAGAAATTAGAAAGTATGCCACAGAGCTACGTTCCTTAACTCAAGGCAGGGGAATGTTTTCAAAGGAATTTATTAGATATGAAGAAATTCCAGAGATGGAAGTAGCCAAAGTTATAGAAAGTATAAATAATCTAAAAAAATAGAGGGCTAAACGTGAATTTCTAGGAAAGAATATATATAGATAAAGTACCAAGCTTAAAGATAATTTTAAACTTGGTACATATTTTTGGAGCTTAAATTTTTATTAAAAGATTCTAAATTAACTTTTTATTTTTTAACGAATAGAAAGTTATAGTGATGGAGTTAGTCTATAATGCAGAAGGATTTTTACATTAATTTCATAGGATATAACTGCCAAGGCGAGCATATAATATATTTAATATTAATTATAAATCTTAGGAGGAGAAATTAATGTCAGACTACAGCATGGACATCAGCGGAAAGATTGATTTGAGCGATTATAGCAATATATTTGATTATTTAAATATAATAGACAATAATGATAATTTTGTAATAAGGATTGATAGAAATAATAAAGAAGACATTGATTTAATTAATTCAATGCTAAAGGATAATAAATTTGTTGTTAACTATACTCAATACGATGATTTGGGAAACTATTATATTAGTGCTAATAAAGCATCTTCAAGAAAATAATATAAAAATACAGGTTTTATTACTTGAGCATATTATAGTATAATATAATTCAGAAGAAATTGTTTTTAATTGGGAAATATACAATAACAAAGGAGAGTTATATCATGGAAAAGTATGTTGTGGGAGTAGATTTAGGAGGTACTAAGATAAGTACTGCACTAGCTAATTTAAATGGAGAAGTAATAAGTCAAACAACAGTACCAACAAATGCTAATGAAGGAGAAATTCCAGTACTAAATAGAATCATAGAATCTATAGAGAAGGTAATTAAAGATGCTTCAGTAACTTATGGAGAGATAAAAGGAATAGGTATAGGTTCACCTGGACCATTAGATGCTGAAAAAGGAACTATAATTTATACACCTAATCTTCCATTTAAGAATTTTAACTTGGTTGAGCCGATAAATAAAAAATTTGGATTACCAGTTTTCTTAGATAATGATGCAAACGTTGCAGCTATTGGAGAGTATATGTTTGGAGCAGGAAGAGGAGCAAAGGATGTAGTATTCTTCACAGTGAGCACAGGAATAGGTGGAGGAGCTGTTTTAGATGGTAAAGTGTATAGAGGTCATACTTCAAATGCACTAGAAATTGGACATATGACAGTAGCACCAGATGGCCCTAGATGTAATTGCGGAAATATTGGATGTGTAGAAGCAACATCATCAGGTACTGCAATTGCAAAAAGAGGACAAGAAGCTGTAGCTAGCAAAGTTGAAACTTCTCTAAGAAAATATGAGACAGTTACCTCATATGAAGTATTTACAGAAGCAGCTGCAGGAGATCCTGTATGTAAAGATATCATAGATAATGCGTTAAATTATTTAGGAATAGCTATTGCTAATGCAGTATCTATTTTTGATCCAGAAGTAATAATAATAGGTGGCGGAGTATCAAAAGCTGGAGATGTTGTCTTTGATACAGTAAGAAAAGTAGTTGATAAAAGATGCTTTAAATCCATGGCAGAAGCAGTTAAAATTGTTCCAGCAGGATTAGGTACAGATGCTGGAGTAATAGGTGCTGTAGCATTAGCATTACTTGAAACAGAAAATAAATAAAATTATGAATGATTAAAATATAACTTTTATAATAAAATTATTAATAGGTATGAATAAGTAAGAGGGAATATACATACAATAGAAGTATGAAAGACTCTCCTAGCAATGAATTTTTTCATTCTCATACATATTTACTAATCTTATTTTAAGTGAAGACCTATTTTTAAGAGAGTTCTATTTTTTTGATTTTGGCTTTTGCTTAAATAAGATTGAGATGAAAAAATTTTTTATATAAGCTATCTCTAGATTTTATTTAGATTTAGAGATAGCATATTATAAAAGAAAATATTTTTATATAAACCTATTCAATATATTATTGGATAGGTTTTAAACTTATATAATGATATTACAGATAAAAATTTATAAAAAAGAAGGTAATAAATATGAAAGCAGAAATTATAGCTGTAGGAACAGAAATATTGTTAGGAGACATAATTAACTCAAATGCTCAGTATTTAGCACAAGAGCTGGCAGCATTAGGGATAGATATGTATTATCAACAAGTAGTTGGTGATAATGAAGACAGGATTATTCATGCTTTTGAAGAGGCTTATAGCAGAAGTGATATTATAATAACAACAGGTGGGCTTGGACCTACAGCAGATGATTTAACTAAGGAAGTTGCAGCTAAATATTTTAATAAAGAGTTACGTCAACATGAAGAATCTATTGAAAAAATAAAAAACTATTTTAAGTTCAGAGAAAGAAAGATGACTGAAAATAATTTAAAACAAGGCTTAATACCAGAGGGAGCTATTGTAATTAATAATAATAATGGTACAGCGCCTGGAGTAATTATAGAAGAAAATAATAAGATAATGATAATTTTACCTGGACCACCAAAGGAAATGAAACCAATGTTTGAAGATACAGTTAAGGGATACCTTCAAAAAAAATCAGATTCTATATTGGTGTCAAAAGTAATTAAAATATTAGGTATTGGAGAAAGTGCAGTTGCTGATGAATTAAAAGATATAATGGATGCACAGACCAATCCAACTATTGCACCTTATGCTAAAGAAGTAGGAGTACTGCTTCGTATAACAGCTAAGGCAAAAACTCAGGAAGAAGCACTTAAGTTAATAAAGCCAGTAGAAGAAGAAATTAAAAACAGATTAGGCGATAATGTTTATGCAACTGAAGATATTAACTTAGAGGATGTTGTAGCAGAGCTTTTAACAGAAAAGAAGCTCACAATATCTACAGCAGAATCGTGTACAGGCGGAATGATTGCAGCTACATTAATAAACTATCCAGGAATATCTGAAGTGCTTTTAGAAGGTGCTGTAACATATTCAAATGAAGCTAAACATAAAAGATTAGGCGTTAAGAATGAAACTTTAGAAAAGTATGGAGCTGTAAGTGAAGAAACTGCAAGAGAAATGGCTATTGGTATTGCTAAAACAGCTAATGCAGATGTAAGTATTGTAACAACAGGAATAGCAGGGCCAGGGGGAGGAACAGAAGAGAAACCAGTTGGATTAGTATATATAGGAGTATATGTTCAAGGAGAAGTAGTAATAAAAAGGTGTATATTTAATGGAAATAGAAATAGAGTAAGACTTCAAGCAACAACAACTGGCTTGGATATGTTAAGAAGAATCTTAATAAAGAAATAATAAACAATCCTCAAATAGAAGTTTAACTGTATCCATTTGCCTAAGAAATTTCGAAAATGAATAATTAAAACTTATGAAAATAAAAATGCCACAATATATGTTAATTTGGATAACATATATTATGGCGTTACAAATTGTATATAAATAAAAATGGGGGAGAGGCGATTAAATATTGAAGTTAAATACTTCATTATTATTTATTGCCAAATTAAATTTATTTATACATAATTTAGATTAAAAATTTTCTTTTTTTAATGAAATACTAACTTTAAATAAGTCTCCATCGAATTTAAGTTCAAAGACACCTTTTTGAAGCTCTACTAAACTCTTTGCAATAGATAACCCAAGACCTGAACCTTCTGTTGTTCTTGAAGCATCACCTCTTTTAAATCTTTCTAGGATTTCTTCTTCGCTGAAAGTTAATGGGTATTTTGAAATATTTTTAAATGTCATTAATACGAAGTTATGTTATCTTCAACATCTATATATACTCTGGTACCATTTAAGGAATATTTCAAAGTATTAGAAATCAAGTTTTGAAATATTCTAAATGTTCTTCTGCCATCTGCATAGATATTTAATTTTTGCTGTAGAATTAGTTTTATAATGAATTTACGGCTTCGCTTAGAACTTTACCAATAGAATCGTGTATAACTAAATCAGCTTTTGAATCAGCAGAAGTTGAACTTTTGTTTATAAGTATAAGGTTATTGCCCTTGAAATAATCTATAAGGCCTGCAGCAGGATAAACAACAAGTGAAGTTCCGCCGATAATAAGAGTATCAGCTTTAGAAATATCATTTATTGCACCTCTAATTACACTGTCGTCTAGGCCTTCTTCATAAAGAACTACATCAGGCTTAACAGATCCGCCGCATTTAGTACAAGTAGGAACTCCATCAGAGTTTAAAATAAATTTTTCATCATAGAATTCATGACATTTAACACAATAATTTCTGTGAATAGAGCCGTGAAGCTCAAAGACGTCTTTACTTCCAGCCATTTGATGAAGTCCATCTATATTTTGCGTTACTATAGCTTTCAGTTTTCCCATTTCTTCAAGTTTGGCTAAGGCCAAGTGTCCGCTATTTGGTTTTGCTTCTGGATATATAAGTTTAGATTTATAGAACTTAAAGAATTCTTCAGGGTATTTAGTATAAAAAGTATGTGATACTAATTGCTCTGGCGTAAATGTAATATTTAGCTTTTCATTGAATAACCCATTTGAACTTCTGAAATCTGGAATGTCAGACTCAGTACTGACACCGGCACCGCCGAAAAAAACTATGTTGTTACTTTCTTTTAGAATATTTGATAATCTTTCAACACTCATAAAATACCTCCAATTAGAATTAAGAATACATTCATTATTTTATTTAATTATGGCACAATGAATTAAAAAAATAAATTAATATCTTTAATATTGAAAATTAATTGTCAAGAGAAGAATTAGATGATAAAATGGTAAAAATAATAAAAAACGCAATGTAAAAAATTAATACAATTAAATAAAAAAGTGAAAAATATTTTTTAAAGTTGATATTAGCTTTGATTTTGTCATTTCAGTTTTATAATAGGGCTATACTTTGACATTATTGAAGAAATATAAATATTTAATTTACGAAAGTGGGGAAAGTAAAATGATAAGTTTAAAGCATCATATTTTTGTATGTGCGAGTTGTAGAGTTAACGGAATGCAAAAAGGAATGTGTTTCAGTAAAGATTCAGTAAAGGTTGTTCAAAAGTTTATGGAGGAAGTTGAAGATCGAGACTTGATAAATGAAGTAATGGTTACTAATACTGGATGTTTAGGTGTATGTAACAAGGGACCAATCGTAGTGGTTTACCCAGAAGGAACTTGGTATGGAAATGTTAAAGTGGAAGATGTTGAAAGAATTATGGACGAACATATTGAAGGTGGAAAAGTAATAGAGGACTTAGTTATCTAAGTTATGGTAAAAGCAACAATAAATTAAGTGAGATATGTTGCATATTTTGTGTCATTTAGGATCAATTTAATTATCTATCATAAGATGAATTACAATCGACTGCTTGACACAAAATATTATTTTACTCTATATAAGTTGTGTTAAAGAATTTACAGTGCATATTTTGTTTTAGTACTCATATAAGCAAGAGTTATATAGTTTCATTATCACAACCTATATATTCATAAGATTAAATAAAAATAAAAAAAGTTGTTGACATAATCTTCATATCTAGATATAATACTATTTGTGATCTGGTGATGATGGCATAGAGGTAACACTCCTTCCCATTCCGAACAGGAAAGTT
>NZ_LZZL01000129.1:0-11965 GCF_002006495.1 Clostridium sp. BL-8 | reverse complement strand
GTAGGACGTTGCGAGGTAAGATAAAAGATAGCTGATATGGCTATCTTTTTTATTTTCTTTAATTTTTAGAAAGCTACCTGCTAATGAGCGGTAGAGCTGATTTCTAATCATAAGCAATTTAAATTTATAACTAATTTATTTGAAAAATTTTTATCGGAATATATTTTAATAATTATAAGAAAGCAAGAGGTATTGTGCCCCTTGCTTTTTTATATATGTAAACAATTAAGTACTTATTGAAGCTTTATGAGACAATTAAGTTTTTATAGATGTTTAAAAAGTATAGAAATACATTATCAGTAAATAAACATGCATTATTAGCACGAAAGTTAAAAAATTAATTAATAAAGTTTATGAAAGATTATAGAAAAAGAGTGAAAAAAGTTACAATATTTGGTAATATATATTTATACAATAATTGGCTATGAAATATAAATATATAAGCTTAATGATGTAAGAGGAATAAGAAATATGGATGGGGGTATAATTTGATGCAAGATAATCCTAAAGACGATGAAGCTAGAAGTAAAGATGATATTGGTAAGTCAATTGAGGAAGAAAAAGCTTTAGTTGAAAAAGAAAGTTCAACTGCTGTTAAAAGGAAGAGAACAGTGAAAAGTAAGGGGAATTTATTATTAGAAGTTAATGAAAGTTCACTAGAGAATAATGAGAAAAAAGACTCTAAGGTTAAGGCAAAATCAAAAGGGAATGCAAGAAGAACTACTACAAGGAAAAGTAAAGAAGATAAATCAAAAGCAGTAACTGAATCTGGTTTAAAGCTCGATTTAATAGATAAAGATAATAAGAGTAATAAAACAAGAAAAAATAAAGAAAAGACTAGTGAGAAAGCATCATCCAGAAGAATAAACATCATAAAAAATAAAGAGGCTGTATTGGAGAAAGAAAAAATATTATCTGATGGAGAAGCGGAAAGAAATGAAGTTAAGAGGGTTTTAACTAAGGTGGATAAGGCAGAATTAACCAGTTTTAACACATATTTATTTCATCAAGGTAAAAATTATGAAGCGTATAACATTTTAGGAGCACATGTTAAAAAAGAAAAAAATAAGATAGGTATACAATTTGCAACTTGGGCACCTAATGCAAAAGAGGTGTATGTTGTAGGAGAATTTAATGATTTTGAAGTAAAAGATGAATTTAGACTTGAGAAAATAACTGAAAATGGATTGTGGAAAGGCTTTTTTGCAGAAGTAAAGACTGGAGATAAGTATAAGTACTGCATAATAGAACAGAACGGTGAAAAGGGAGAATATAAAGCAGATCCTTATGCAATACAAAGTCAATTAAGACCAGATAATGCTTCAATAGTATATAAGCCTAAAAATTTTAAGTGGACGGATAAAACATGGATTAATAAAAGAAATAAGATAAATGCATTAGAAGAACCATTAAATATATATGAAGTACACTTAGGTTCATGGAAAAGAAGGGCTAATGGTGAGTTTTTTAATTATGAAGAAATAGGAGAAGAGTTATCTAGTTATGTGAAAGAAATGGGATATACCCATGTGGAGATTATGCCTCTTGTAGAGCATCCACTAGATGCTTCATGGGGATACCAAGGAACAGGCTATTATTCTCCAACAAGTAGATATGGAAATATTGAAGGATTTAAAAGTTTAATTAATAAGCTTCATGAAGCTAATATAGGAGTAATAATGGACTGGGTTCCAGGACATTTTTGCAAGGATGCTCATGGACTATATAGATTTGATGGAACACCAACATATGAATATCAGGAAGAATGGAGAGCTGAAAATAAAGGCTGGGGAACCTGCAACTTTGATTTAGGAAAACCAGAGGTAAAAAGTTATTTAATATCAAATGCGTTATATTGGTTTAGAGAATTTCATATTGACGGTTTAAGAGTAGATGCTGTTTCTAGCATTTTATACTTAGATTACAGCAGGGCAGAAGGAGAGTGGATTCCCAACAAAAATGGAGGAAATGGTAATCTTGAAGCAATAGATTTTTTGAAGGAATTAAATAAGGCTGTTTTTAATGAATATAAAGCAGCTCTTATGATAGCAGAAGAATCTACAGCTTGGCCTAATGTTACAAAACCACCAGCTAATGATGGACTAGGATTTAATTTTAAATGGAACATGGGATGGATGAATGATACCTTAGAATACGTTGAGATTGATCCTAAGTATAGAAAGTATAATCATAAGAATATAACTTTCGCAATGATGTATAACTATGCCGAAAATTATTTATTACCTCTTTCCCATGATGAAGTTGTTCATGAGAAGAAGTCATTAGTAGATAAAATGTGGGGAGATGAATGGAATAAGTTTGCAGGGCTCAGAGTTTTTATAGGCTATATGATGGGACATCCGGGCAAGAAATTGCTATTTATGGGATGCGAATTTGGGCAAAGAATTGAATGGAGAGAGCATTCAGAGCTTGAATGGGGAATAATAGAGGAATCAGATATTCATAAAAAAACCCAATTATTCTTCAAAGATATAAACAATTTATACCTTAATAACAAAGCTTTTTGGGAATTAGATTATGACTATAGAGGATTCAATTGGATAGAACCAGATAATAATGAGCAAAGCATATTAATTTTTGCGAGAAGGAGCAGAAATGATGAAGACACGTTAGTATTTGTAATTAATTTTACTTCTATAGTGTATTATGATTATAAAATCGGGGTTCCATTTTTAGGAAGTTATGAAGAGATATTCAATACTGATGATAGTAAATACGGTGGTTCTGGACAAGTTATGGGAGAAATATTAATAGCGGAGAAAATGCCATTCCATAACCAGCCGTACTCATTAACAATAAAAGTACCGCCAATGGCAGCTTTAATATTAAAGATAAATGAAATTAGTTCGGAGCAAGAAAAAAATTCAATTGATGAATTATCTATTAAAGAAGTTGATGAACTCAAATAAAAGCATTAAGGAAATCTTATTAGTTGCTATTTAAGAGTAGCAATTAATAAGATTGTTAAGTTATACACTAGGTTGAGGGGGATAAGGAATGAGAGTTTTATTTGTAGCTTCAGAAGCTAGTCCACTTATAAAAACTGGAGGACTTGGAGATGTTGCTGGAGCATTGCCTAAGGCACTTGCTAAGAGGAATGTAGATGTAAGAGTAGTTATACCTAAATATAAAGAAATCAATTGGGAAGTAAGAGATAAATTAAGGTTTATTAAATGGTTCAATGTTAATGTAGGCTGGAGAGAACAATTTTGCGGAGTATGGGAATACTTTTATAACGGGGTGACATATTATGTTTTAGACAATGAAAGATATTATAAAAGAGATGAAATATATGGTTTTTATGATGATGCTGAAAGATTCGCATTTTTTGATAGAGCTGTATTAGATATGTTGCGTCAAATAGATTGGCAGCCAGATTTGATTCACTGCAATGATTGGCAGACAGGAATGCTTCCTGTACTTTTAAAATTTCAGTATAAGAAAAATGATATGTTTTATTGGAAGATGAAGTGCGTATATTCAATTCATAATATAGCTTTTCAGGGAATTTTTGATCCTCAAATACTTCCGGAGTTATTTGGTTTTGATATGGAGTTATATGAAAATACCTGTTTAAAATTTGACGAAGGTGTAAGCTTCATGAAAGGCGGAATATATTATTCTGACATAATCACAACTGTCAGTGAAACCTATGCAAGTGAAATAAAAACTCCTGAATACGGTGAAAGGCTAGATGGTGTATTAAGAGATAGAGCTTATGCGTTGAGGGGGATAACAAACGGTATAGATTATGATGAATATAATCCTAAAACAGATCGATTTTTGAATAAGCAGTATGATGTAAATTCTATTCAAGACAAGGTTATAAATAAAACTAGCCTGCAAAAGGAATTAGGGCTTACCATTGATGAGAATATACCTATGATAGGACTTGTAACAAGGTTGACGCAGCAAAAGGGACTTCATTTATTAATAAATATTTCAGATAAATTATTGCAGCAGAATGTTCAGCTAGTTATCTTAGGAACTGGAGATAAACAATATGAAGATCATTTTAGGTTGTTAAATTATAGATATGGTAATAAAGTATCTGCAAATATTAAATTTGATAATTCTATGGCAAGTAGAATTTATGCTTCAAGTGATATGTTTTTAATGCCATCACGCTTTGAACCATGTGGACTCGGACAATTGATAGCACTCAGATATGGTTCTATTCCTATAGTTAGAGAAACAGGAGGATTAAAGGATACGGTAGCAGCGTACAATGAATATACTGGTGAGGGCAATGGGTTTAGCTTTAAAAACTATAATTCAGATGAATTATATAATATAATTCAATATTCATTACGGGTATATGAGAATAAAAAAGCATGGAATGACCTTATCAGAAATGCAATGAATTCTGATAACAGCTGGAATAAATCAGCAGAGGTATATTTAAATTTGTATAAGGAATTGACTGGACAAGATTAAGACGGAAATATGATATGGAGGTATATGGATGGGTATGCTCGAAATGGATAAGAAAGCATTTAAAAAAGCTTTTGTTAATAGGTTTGTAGAAATGCACGGTATTGAATTAAAGGAAGGAACTAATCAGCAAAAATATGATGCTTTGGGGTATTTAGTACGGGACTATGTTACTAGGGATTGGTTAAAAACAAATAAAAAATATAATAAAACAGGTGAGAAACAAGTATATTATTTTTCAATGGAGTTTCTATTAGGGAGGCTTCTTGGCGATGCATTATTAAATATAGGAATAAGGGATGTATGTAAGGATGCGTTAGCGGATTTAAATATAGATTTAGAGGAACTTGAAAATTTAGAACAAGATCAAGCGCTTGGAAATGGGGGACTTGGAAGACTTGCAGCATGCTTTTTGGACTCAATGGCTTCTTTAAATATTCCAGGAAATGGATGTGGAATCAGGTATAAATACGGATTTTTTGAACAAAAGATAATTGATGGAAAGCAGGTTGAAGTATCTGAGAGCTGGCTTAAGGAAGGAAATGTATGGGAAAAAAGAAAGCCAGAGAAATCTGAAATTGTTAAATTTGGTGGAGAGGTGAAGGCAGGGGAAGTAAATGGACGATTAAGTTTTACTCATGTTAATTATGAGCCAGTGTTAGCAATACCTTATGATACACCAATTGTAGGGTATGAAAATGAAATAGTGAATACTCTTAGATTGTGGAGTGCAGAAGCAGTTTCAAATGAATTTGACTTTTCATCTTTTAGTAGAGGAGATTTTCTTCAAGCAATTAAATATAAGAATTCGGTAGAAGCAATTTCACAAGTCTTATATCCGGAGGATTCATTCTATGAAGGAAAAATGCTTAGATTAAAGCAGCAGTATTTTTTTGTTTCAGCAGGAGTTCAAAGTATCATAAGACATTATAAAAAACATGGACATCACATTGAAGCTTTAGATGAGAAAGTGGCAATCCACATTAATGATACTCATCCAACTCTTGCAATTCCTGAACTTATGAGAATATTGGTTGATGAAGAAGGCTTGGAATGGAATACGGCATGGAGAATAACTACTAATACAGTATCATATACAAATCACACAATCTTATCTGAAGCATTGGAAAAATGGCCAGTAGACATGTTTAAACAGCTGCTTCCAAGAATTTATATGATAATTGAAGAAATAAATGAAAGATATTGTAAAGACCTTTGGGGAAAGTATCCGGGTGAGTGGGATAAAATTTCTAATATGGCCATAGTATCAAATGGACAAGTAAGAATGGCACACTTGGCTATCGTGGGAAGTCATAGTGTAAATGGTGTGGCAAAGCTTCATACAGAGATATTAAAGAAAAAGGAAATGAAAAATTTTTATTATTTATATCCAAATAAGTTTAATAATAAGACAAATGGAATTACTCATAGAAGATGGCTTTTAAAAAGTAATCCAGAACTTACAAAACTTATTAAGGATACAATTGGAGATAGTTTTATTAGACATCCTCTTGATTTAAGAAGTTTCGAGAGGCATTTATATGATGGGATTATATTAGAGCAATTGGGAAAAATAAAAAAATTTAATAAAGAAAAGTTAGCGGATATAATATTAAAAAATGACAATGTGAAGGTAAATCCAGACTCCATATTTGATGTTCAGGTAAAAAGGATACATGCTTATAAGAGGCAGATACTCAATTGTCTAAGAATAATGGATTTATACAATAAATTAATTGATAATCCAGGTTATGATATTGTACCAAGAACTTTTATATTTGGAGGGAAAGCTGCTCCAGGATACTATTTAGCTAAAAATACTATTGAACTTATAAACAGCGTTGCTAAAAAGGTAAATAATGATCCTAGAGTAAATGAAAAGATAAAAGTGGTTTTTGTTCAGAATTATAGAGTTTCACTCGCTGAACGAATAATTCCTGGTGCAGACGTAAGCGAACAGATTTCAACTACAACTAAAGAAGCATCAGGGACATCAAATATGAAGTTTATGATGAATGGTGCTATTACAGTAGCAACATTAGATGGAGCTAATATTGAAATAAGAGATGAAGTAACAGATGAAAATATAATAATTTTTGGATTAACTGCAGATGAAGTCCTTAGTTATTATCAAAACGGAGGTTATAGATCGATTGATATATATAACAATGATATAAGAGTAAAGAGAGTAATTGATGATTTAGTAAATGGAAAATATCATAACGATAGAAATAAATTTAAAAGCATTTATGAAAATTTAATAACCTATAATGATGAATTTTTTGTTCTAAGAGATTTTGATTCATATCTAAAAGCTCAGGATAAAGTTGATACTCTTTATAGAGATACTGATGAGTGGCAAAGAATGTGTGGAGTTAATATTGCCCATTCAGGAATATTCTCATCTGACAGAACAATAGAAGAATATGCAACAGGAATATGGGGATCAGAAGTAATTTATAAAAATCTATAAAGCAAGTGAGTTTATTATAGAGTAATAATTTATACAAGATTCAAAAGCAATTTATGAGAAACTATGAGAGGAGTAATTTCATGAACGTTATGCAGGTATTACATGATTCGCAGAGTATAGAATTCAGAAAACCATTTGGAGCTGTGGAAGCTGGTCAGAAGATTAAACTATCAATTAATATTGATAAGGAAGTAATAGCAGTATTAGAAATGATACAGTTTGATGGTATTAAGCTAAGTATGGAAATGCAAAAAGAGTATTTAAATAATGGTGAGTTCAGATATTCAGCAGAAATTGATACACCTAATGAGCTTGGAATATTAGAATATTATTTTATTATAATAGACGGTTATGACAGGTTATATTATGGAAATAACTATGAACATTTAGGTGGAATTGGACAAATATATACTTATAATCCTATTCCATATCAGATAACCATATATAAAAGAACTTATACACCAGATTGGTATAAAGAAGGAATTATATATCAAATTCTTATAGATAGATTTTGTAATGGCAATGAAAATAGTATCATAAATTCACCCAAAGAAAACTCTTTTATATATGGAAGATGGCATGATAGCCCAATGTATATTAAGGATAATTTTGGAAGAATAGTGAGATGGGATTTTTACGGAGGAAATTTAAAAGGTATTATACAGAAGCTAGATTATATTAAATCTTTAGGAGTAAATATAATTCAATTAAGCCCTATATTTAAATCTCCCAGCTGCCATAAATATGATACGTCTGATTATGAAACAGTAGATGAGATGTTTGGAATTAATAATGAATTTAAAGAATTGTGTGAAACTGCCCAAAATAAAGGAATTAAAATTATCCTTGATATAGTATTAGGATATACCAGTTCAGATAGCAAGTATTTCAATAAATTAGGCAATTACGGTGAAGTTGGAGCATATAATTCTCCTAATTCTAAATATTATAATTGGTATAGGTTTCTCAAATATCCGTATCAATATGAATCGTGGTGGGGAATAGATGAAAGACCAAGCATTGATTCAAGTCAAAAAGGGTATATTGATTATATTATAGAAAATGATAGCTCAATCATCGAGAAGTGGATAAAGTTAGGGGTGAGTGGGTGGAAATTAAATATAATAGATGAACTTTCTGATGAGTTTATAGGGTTAATTAGAAAGAAGATGCAAGGAATTGGCGAAGAAACTGTGCTTATAGGTGACATCTGGGAGGATGCATCTAACAAGATTAGTTATTCCAAAAGGAGAAGGTATCTTCAAGGTGAAGAAGTTCATGCGGCCACTAATTATCCATTGAGAGAAAGTTTAATTAATTTTGTTAAGGGGTATATAAAATCAGATAAACTTAAGCAGAAGATAATGTCTTTATATGAAAATTACCCAAGAGAAAGTTTTTATGGAAATGTTAATATTGCGGGTACCATTGATACTGAAAGAATCTTAACTGTTTTAGATGAAAACATTGAATTACTCAGGTTACTTGCAGTAATTCAATTCACATTACCAGGAGTTCCTCTTATTTGTTATGGTGATGAAGCAGGGCTAAAAGGTGGAAAAGAGCCTGATAATAGAAAAAGTTATCCTTGGGGGGAAGAGAATAAAGAACTTATTAAATTTTATCAGAAATTAACAAGCATAAGAAATAATGAAAATGGATTAAAGAAAGGAGATTTAAATATTTTAGATACAGAAACTGATGTATTAGCCTTTGAAAGAAATTATGAAAATGAAAAAATAATAATCTTGGTTAACATCTCTAATGAAGCAAAATTATTTAAAGGTATTAATTTAAATGGGGAGTATATGAATTTATTTAATACTGGTGAAAAATATAAGTTTACAGGGAGAAATAGTGGTATTACTGTTTTTTCACGAAATTTTAAGATATTACGCAAGCTTTAAATAATTATATTTGACTAAATTATAGAAAGTTGACGAAGGCTTTTACAACAAAGTATATGGTAAAATCTTACAAATAAATTTATAATATATTGTATGAATCTCTAAAAGCAATTATGTAAATCAATAATTTTATAGATTACTACTGAATTAAATAGTACGTAGTAAATATATTATCAGCATATATTGCAAGCGCTAAAGAGTATCAGTTTATTTAATGGGTATAAGAACATATGAGAGGAGATAATATTATGGGTAAAAGGGAAATTGTAGCAATGATACTTGCCGGTGGACAAGGATCGAGGTTAGGGGTTTTAACAAAGAAATTAGCAAAACCGGCAGTACCATTTGGAGGAAAGTATAGAATTATAGATTTTCCATTAAGTAATTGTTCAAATTCAGGAATATACACAGTAGGAGTATTAACCCAATATAAGCCGTTGGAGCTTAATGCACATATCGGTATAGGAGAAGCATGGGATTTGGATAGAACTCATGGCGGTGTAAGTATATTGCCACCATATCAAGAGGAAAAGGGTGGGGAATGGTATAAAGGTACCGCAAATGCTATCTATCAAAATATAGAGTTTGTTGATAGATATGACCCAGAATATATTTTAATTTTATCTGGAGACCATATTTACAAGATGGATTATACAAAAATGCTGGATTTTCATAAAGAAAAGAAAGCTGAAGCTACTATAGCAGTAATTGAAGTTAGCATAAGCGAAGCATCTCGGTTTGGAATAATGAACACTAGAGAAGACTTATCAATATATGAATTTGAAGAAAAGCCTAAAAATCCTAAAAATAATTTAGCTTCTATGGGGATATATATTTTTAATTGGAAAACTCTAAAAAAGTATTTAAGGGAAGATGAGGCAGATAAAACTTCAAAAAATGATTTTGGTATGAATATAATTCCTAATATGCTCGGTGATGGAAATAGGATGGTTGCATATCCATTTAAGGGATATTGGAAAGACGTTGGAACTATTGAAAGTCTGTGGGAAGCAAATATGGATCTCATAAAAGAAGATAATGAACTTGATTTACATGATGAGGAATGGAAAATATATTCAGTTAATTCAAGAAGACCAGCTCAATACATTGGAGAGAATGCCAAAATATCTAATTCATTAATTGCTGAAGGATGTATTATGAAAGGACAAGTTGAAAATTCTATATTATTTCAGGGGGTGCAGGTGGGAAAAAATTCGGTTATCCGTGATTCTATAATTATGACTGATGCTAAGATAGGGGAAAACGTAGTTATAGAGAAAGCTATTGTAGGAAATGGGGCTATTATTAGGAAAGAGTGCAAAATTTCCTTAGATGGTGAAATAGCCATTATTGCAGCTAAAGAAGATGTAAAAATGGGTACAGTTATAGAAAATAATAAAGCTGTTTAAATGGATCACTAAGGGGAGGGTAAAATGAAAAATTGTATTGGTATAATTAATTTAGATGAAAATGAAAATAGGATGGGAGAATTAGTAGTAGGAAGATCTCTTGCTTCGGTTCCAATTGCAGCAAGATATAGAATTATAGATTTTGTATTATCCAATATGACTAATTCAGGTATAAGCTGCATAGGTATTTTCACAAAAAATAAATCTAGATCATTAATAGATCATTTAACAAACGGAAGGCCATGGGATTTAAATAGAAAAAAGGATGGACTAAGAGTTTTTAATTTTGGAAATGACGAACTTACTTATGATGATGTTCATAGATTTGCAGAAAATATAGAATTTTTAACTCGCAGTAGAAAAGAATATATTCTATTAGCACCTAGCTATATGATTTGCAATATAGATTACAATAAGGTTCTAGAATATCATAAAAGTACAGAAAAAGATATTACCATGGTATATAAAATGATCGATAATGCTTATGAGGCGTTTATAGATTGTGGAGTATTAAAACTTGATGATTCAGGTAGAGTAATAAGTGTAGGAGAAAATATAGGCAAAAATCCAAAAGCGAATATTAATATGGAAATGTATATAATGAAGACGGAACTGTTTATAAACATAGTGAATGAGTGTATAAGCAGTGGCATGTATAGGAAGGTTAAGGATTATATTCATAATAATTTAAGCACTTTAGCTTGCGGAGCTTATGAATTCATGGGACATTTAAATTGTATAAATTCAATAAAAGCATTATATGATAGTAATGCAGAATTTTTAAATAGAAAGATCAATAAAGAGATTTTTAATGAGGAAAGACCTATTTATACAAAGAGTAAGGATGAGGCCCCTACTTATTATGCCGAAAAGAGCAATGTAGTTAACTCGATAATAGCGAATGGATGCCGTATTGAAGGCATGGTTGAAAATTGTGTAATAGGCAGAAGAGTGTATATAGGTAAAAATGCACGGCTTAAGGATTGCATAATAATGCAAAATAGCAGAATTGGCGAGGATGTTGTACTAGATAATGTTATTGCGGATAAAGGAAGTGAGATAAGAAAAGGAGAAACTCTCATAGGATCGATTATGTATCCATTAATAATAAAAAGGAAGAATAAGCAGTAATTAAAAAAGAGATGCAAATTTAAGTAGAAAGTCAACTAAAATATTAGGTACAGAATACGGAATAAGAATATGAAATAGGCATTAGAAATTAAACTTATGGTTTATTTGCGCTTTCGCATGCAATGTTTATATTTTTTCTTTTAAACATTAATGCAGGAGACTTAAATGATAAATGAAATAAGTGAGTTTTTAATGCCTTCATTAATTAATATCTAATGAAGAAGGACAACTTACATAGAGCTTTAAGATTAAGATATATAGCAAATTTAGAGTCCAGTAAATAATAATATAAAGAAGCTTAAATTGGTGGGCAATTATGTTGATCTCTAAGAATGAAGAATAATTGATAAATTTTTTTCATAAAAGTGTTGACTTAAATAATATAACATGATAAGATAAACAACGTCGCTAAGGGACATAAAGTTCTAAAATTCTTTAATAAATTTTTGAAAAAATATTTTAAAGAAAAGATGTTGACAAGGTTTAAATCAAGTGATATACTAAAAAAGTCGCTTGAGGGTGACAGAATAAATAAGAAATTACAACGAAAGTTGTGAAAGAAAATGGTCTTTGAAAATTGAACAGAAAAT
>NZ_LZZL01000128.1:0-11693 GCF_002006495.1 Clostridium sp. BL-8 | reverse complement strand
TAATGGAATTAAGTCCAGATCCATTATTAGATGAACTAAAGAAATATGTAGCTAATATAAAATTAGGTACTACAGAACAATTAGGAGATACTCTAAGACCAATACTAATAAATGAAGAAATTTTTGGAGTAAATCTTTATGCCGTAGGTTTAGGAGAAAAAATTGAAGGTTATTTCACTGAAATGATTTCTGGAACTGGTGCTGTTAGAGCGACTTTAGAAAAATATTTAGAATGCAAATAATCTAATATTGCTATAAAACAGAGGCAAAAAATAAACATTTTTATCATTCTTCATCTATTATATTCTGGCAAGTAATATAAACAAAGAATGATAAGAATGCTTATAAAAATTAATTAGAAAATGATTATATCATAAGTTAGGTGAATTAACAAATTGACGAAGTCGAGATAAATAATTGATAAGCTTTGAATAACTAAGTTAAAGGAGTTAATTTAACTGAATTTAAAAAAATAAAAAATATATAATGGTTAATAGGACAATCAAAGAAAACGTTGTAGTAAAGTGTTGAATAAATACAAAACACAATAATGCAGTGAAAAGCATGTAAAGTGTATTATTAACCAAATATATTCAATGCTTTACAAATATAAAATATTTATTTGAAAGTAGGATGATGAATTTTGAAGAATTTCATGGATGAAAATTTTTTATTATCTAATGATACTGCGATAGAATTATACCACAACTATGCTAAGGAACTTCCTATTATTGATTATCATTGCCACATTGATCCTAAAGAAATATATGAAAACAAAAAATTTAAAAATATAACTGAAGCGTGGTTATATGGAGATCATTATAAATGGAGAGCAATGAGAAGTAATGGTGCTGATGAAAAATACATCACAGGGGACGGAAGTGATTATGATAAGTTTTTAGCTTGGTCTGAAACTATACCTATGGCAGTAGGAAATCCGCTTTATCATTGGACACATTTAGAACTTCAAAGATTTTTTGGAATAGATGAACCTCTTGATGAGGAAACTGCTCCAATGATTTGGAAGAAGGCTAATGAATTACTTAGCGGAGAAGGTTTTAATGTAAGAGATTTAATTTTAAAATCAAATGTTGAAACTATATGTACAACAGATGATCCTACTGATACATTAGAATACCATATAAAGCTTAAAGAAGATACTAGTTTTAATGTAAATGTTTTACCTACTTTTAGACCTGATAAGGGTGTAGAAATAAAGGCGGGTGACTTTATTACATGGGTAAAGGCCTTAGGAGATATATCAGAAATAAACATAAATAATTATGATAAGTTCCTACAAGCTTTAGACTCAAGAATAAGATTTTTCAATTCAGTAGGATGTAAAGTTGCAGACCATGGTATAGACGGTGTAGTAGTTTATGCGGAAGCGACAAAAGAAGAAGCGGCAGCAATATTTGCTAAAGCATTGGAAGGTAAAAATATAACTGCAGATGAAGAAAAGAAATACAAAACTTATACATTAAGACATGTATTTAAGCTTTATCATGAACTAGGATGGGTAATGCAGCTTCATATTGCAGCACTTAGAAGTAACAATGCAAGAATGTTAGAAAAAATAGGAGTTAATACTGGTTTTGACTCAATTAATGATGAAAGTATAGCTTATCCGCTTTCAAGACTTTTAGATTCAGTAGATAAAGAAAATGCGCTTCCAAAGACTATTTTATATACATTAAATCCAAAGGATAACTATGTTCTTGGAACAATGATAGGTAATTTCCAAGGTGAAGGGATTCCAGGAAAAATGCAATTTGGTGCAGCTTGGTGGTTTAATGATAATAAAGACGGAATGATTGAACAAATGAAAGCATTAGCAAATCTTGGACTATTAGGACGTTTTGTTGGAATGTTAACTGATTCTAGAAGCTTTCTATCATATACAAGACATGAGTATTTTAGAAGAATTGCTTGTAATTTGATTGGAGAATGGGTTGAAAATGGTGAAGTTCCTAAGAATATGAAATTGCTTAAGAAAATTGTTCAAGGTGTATGTTACAACAATGCAAAAGAATATTTCGGATTTAACTAAAATAAGAGTACTTAAGTAAAGAAAGTGAGGAAAAACATATGTCAAATAATAATAGAAAAATTACGATAGCTAGAGGCGTTGGTTATGGATTAGTTGATTTAATGGGTGGTGGTGCATTTACCATTATCGGAGCATTTTTACTATTTTTCTACACAACATTTGCAGGATTAACACCAATTCAAGGTGCATCTATAATTGCGATTGCCCGTGTTGTGGATGCAGTTGCCAGTCTTTTTATCGGTAGTATATCAGATAACTTTTATAAGACTAAGCTTGGAAAGCTTTTTGGAAGACGTCGTTTCTTCTTATTAATTGGAGCACCTTTAATGGCAGACTATGTGCTACTATGGGTGACAGGAAGAAGTTATGTATTCTATTTAGTTACATATTTAGCTTTTGAAATAATTGCAGCTATGGTATTAATTCCATGGGAGACATTACCTGCTGAAATGACAAAAGGCTTTGATGATAGAACTAAATTATCTGCATCAAGAATGTTTATATCAGCAACTGGTACATTTTTAGCTACTTTTGTTCCGGGAAGATTAATAGCTTTCTTTGGTGAAAAAAGTTCACAAGCATATTTTTTAAATGGTTTAATTTTCGCTATCATTTATGCAATTTGTATATTAATAGCTCACAGAGTAACTTGGGAAAGAGATCTTACACCTGAAATGGAAGCAGAAATAGCAAAAGGTTCTCAAAGTAAGAGTTTTGGTGAACAAATAACAGGAATAATAAAAGTAGCTATAGCTTATATATCTACTTTAAAGCTTAAAGCTTTCAGAAAACACTTAGCAATTTATATATGTTCATTTACTGCTAAAGATTTATTTAATTCTGTATTTGTATATTTCTGTGTATTTAACTTAGGAGTTTCATCTACTACTGCAGCTAATGTACTTTCACTTAGTATCATTGGTATACCTGTAACAATCCTAGGTGGAATTATGATGATTAAGGTTGGACCAAGTAACTTATATAAATTCTCTTATACAATTATGATTATATGTCTATTAGGATTTTATGGACTTTATGCAGGTCATTTAGGATCAAATATTGTATTATTATTTGTAATTGGTACTATTTATCAAGTTGGAAGAAGCTTATTAGAATTTACTCCATGGAATGTATTCCCTTTCATCCCTGATGTTGATGAAATGGTTACAAGACAAAGAAGAGAAGGACTTTTCGCAGCAGTTATGACTTTTACTAGAAAGAGTAGTGTTGCTTTAGCTACATTTGTTCTAGGAGTTGTATTAGAAGAAAGCGGATTTGTAAAAGGGCAAACAACTCAATCACCACATGTAGTAGCAACTATAGCAAATCTTTTAGCAATTGGATGCATAGGTTTACTTGTATTAGCATTATATTTCGCAATAACATTCAAACTTAATAAAAGAACACATGGTATATTAGTTGATGAAGTTGAGAGATTAAAAAATGGCGGATCAAAGGCTGATGTTGATGCAGAAACAAAAGAAATTGTTGAAAATCTTACTGGTTATAAATATGAAAATGTATGGAAAGAAACTACAGTATAAATTGGATATTTAAATTAATTTAAAGTTTAAATAAGTTAAAATGAAAAAATGATATCCTATCTCTATAGATATTTTAACTTGATTTTATGGCTGTCTTAAGATAGAAGATGAATTGCTATTTTAAGGCAGCTAATTTTGATATACACGTTAGGAGATTTTAATATGAATAATAAAATTAATTGTCTTTATTGTGATAAAGATGAAAAACTTGATAATCTAATGATTAAAATTTGTGAGCTTAATGTATCCACCCTTTATTTATTCAAAGAGCAAAGTCATGAGGGGAGATGTGTTGTTGCTTATAACAAACACGTAAATGAATTATTTGAATTAGAAGATAAAGAACTTGAATTATTTATGAAGGATGTTACCAAAGCAGCTGCAGCAATAAAGAAAGCATTCTCACCGAAAAAAGTAAACTATGGGGCATATTCAGATACCCTTCCTCATCTTCATTTTCATGTAGTTCCTAAATATGAAAATGGTTATTCATGGGGTGGTGTATTTGAAATGAATCCTCAAAAGACATATTTAAGTGATAAGGAATATAGCGAGAGAATTAAGGTTATAAAAGAAAATCTATAATTCATACTGATTAAAAATTAGGTATTCACACAAAAATTTCTTGATTTAAATCAAATAATTTACTAATAATAAAAATATTTTAATCAGGAAAGATAGTCATGAAAATCATTGTAGTAGCATTTTGAATTAAGCTTACTAAGAAAGAATCTTAGTAAGCTTTTATTCAGTTTTTCGGGTAGATGAAGATTCAACAAATACAAATTTATCTGGCCTATGACGAGATTCTGTATATTCAAAGAGTTTACCAGAATCAGTATAAGCATATGTTTTTACGATAACAACACAATCATAAGTGCCTAAATCTAGATAACGCTTATCTAATTCAGTTGCGTGTTCAACCACTATAATCTTTTTTGAAGCAAGAATCTTAGTATGTAATTCTTTTTCTATATATTCATATATTGATTTTTGTGCTATTTCTATAGTTAGGTCTTTAACTACATCTGAGCTGAAATAGTTGATATCAAGGATTATAGGTTCATTATCAAGAAATCGGATTCTATGAAGATGATATACTTCTGTATATGGCTTTAATGCAGTTTTTTTTGATAAGTGATCATTTATTGTTATCTTTGAAAAGTTAACTACACTTGTAGTGAATTTCTTTTTTAGCTTTAGTTCCTGAAGACCTAATAGGTTTCCAATAGGAAGTTCAATAGATTCTCGGCCATCTAGAATAATAACACCTTTTCCTTTTACACTTTCAACATATCCATCTTTACTTAATTCACTGATAGCTCTTCTAACAGTATTTCGGCTGCATTTAAAAGTATTTACTAATTCCATTTCCGTAGGAAGCATCATAGAAGCATCATATTTACCATCATCTATATTATCTTTCAATGTATGATATATATCTTTAAATTTCACATTGGGCAAAAAAAACACTCCTTTAAAATATGTTTAATCAAATTTATACACTTCAATTATACTTCACTTTTAAATATAAGTTAACTAAATGTTAAAGAAACTAAATAAGAAAAGTAAATCTTATATAATTAATTATAGCTGCATATAAAATATTTATACAAAATGTGGAATTTGTATAATTTATTTAAACAAATATAATGGTTATGATATATTTGTTTAAACATATATGTTATAAAATATATTTTGAACAATGGCTATATATCAAGCAGTTCGTATATTTTAAAAATTTGTTTAAACAAATTTAGAGAAATATATTGACGATATGTTCAAAAAAGAATATTATGATAATGTAAACATTTAAAATAAGGTTTAATTAATGGATCCAAATTCAAAAATATTAAATGTTTTTACTGAACTTATATAATATGCAGATCTGCAAATGAAATTCTTCAATGAAGAAAACGATAATATATGAGTCGAGTAAACGTATACCAGCTAAAAAGATACATAAAGGAGAAAATAATTATATTACATCAAAGTTTAAATTTTAAAAATGTATATCTAAATATTAATCAACATCTGTGAAATAATTCATTAAAAATAAAATTCATTTGGAGGTATTATTTATGGGTAAATTTGAAAATGATTCTAAGGAATTGCTAAAATATGTTGGCGGAAAAGAAAATATATCAGCTGTTACACATTGCGTCACTAGAATGAGATTTGTGCTAAAGGATCCAAGTAAAGCTGATAAAGATGCAATTGAAAAATTGAAGAGTGCTAAAGGAACATTTACTCAGGCAGGGCAATTTCAAGTTGTTATTGGAAATGAAGTATCAATCTTTTACAATGATTTTATAAAAATTTCAGGTATAGATGGTGTAAGTAAAGATGAAGTAAAAAGTGCTGCTAAAAATAATATGACTTTTATGCAGAAACTTATGGCTAATATAGCAGAAATATTTACGCCTCTTATTCCAGCTATCGTTGTTGGAGGTTTAATATTAGGATTTAGAAATATTATTGGAGATATAAAGTTATTAGATGGTGGAACTAAGTCTTTAGTTGATGTATCTCAATTCTGGGCTGGAACATATAGTTTTTTATGGCTAATTGGTGAAGCAATATTTCAATTTTTACCTGTTGGAATAACATGGTCAATAACAAAGAAAATGGGGACAACCCAGATTCTTGGTATAGTACTAGGTATCACATTAGTTTCACCACAGCTTTTAAATGCCTATTCAGTAGCAAGTACAGCAGCAGATAAAATTCCTTTTTGGGATTTTGGATTTGCGCAAGTGAGAATGATTGGATATCAAGCTCAAGTAATACCAGCAATAATGGCAGGTTTTGTATTGGTATTCCTTGAAAGAGGAGTAAGAAAGATAAGTCCAGCATCAATATCAATGATAGTTGTACCATTTTTTGCATTAGTTCCAGCTGTCTTAGTTGCACACATTGTAATAGGGCCTATAGGCTGGGCAATTGGATCTGTAATTTCACAAGTAGTATATGGAGGACTTACATCATCATTTGGAGCTGTTTTTGCTGCAGTTTTTGGATTCTTATACGCACCACTAGTTATTACAGGACTCCATCATATGACCAATGCAATAGATCTTCAATTAATGGCACAATTTGATGGAACATCATTATGGCCAATGATAGCCTTATCTAATATTGCGCAAGGTTCAGCAGTGCTTGCAATGATATATTTACAAAGAAAGAATGAAGAAGCTCAAGAAGTTAATGTTCCAGCTTGCATTTCAGCTTATCTTGGAGTAACTGAACCGGCAATGTTTGGTGTTAATCTAAAATATAGCTTTCCATTTTTGTGCGCAATGATAGGTTCAGCTACTGCAGCAGTTATTTCTGTTGGAAGTGGAGTAATGGCAAATTCCATTGGTGTTGGAGGTCTTCCAGGAATTCTATCAATTAAACCACAATTTATGCTAATTTTTGCTGTGAGTATGATTACAGCTATTGCTATACCATTCATATTAACAGTAATTGTAGGAAAAAGAAAAGGAATTAATTAAACAGGAGGAAAGGATAAAGGCATCATGAAGGATTTTAAGAAAAGTACTGTCTATCAAATATATCCTAAATCATTTTATGATACAGACGGTGATGGATTTGGAGATTTAAATGGAGTAATAGAAAAACTAGACTATTTAAAAAATTTAGGTATAGATTATATATGGCTTACTCCTTTTTATCCTTCACCTCAAGTAGATAATGGTTATGATATTGCAGACTATTATAATATAGATGAGAGCTTTGGAACATTAGAAGATTTTGAAAAATTAATTAAGGAAGCAGAAGCAAGAAATATATATATAATGCTGGATATGGTTCTTAATCATACATCAACTGAACATAAATGGTTTAAGAAAGCATTGATGGGAGAAGAGAAATATAAGAGTTTTTATATTTTCAAAGAACCAGTAAATAATAATGCGCCAACAAATTGGAAATCTAAGTTTGGAGGCAGCGCTTGGCAGTATGTAGAAGAATTTGGTGAGTATTATCTGCATCTTTTTGACAAGACACAAGCCGATTTAAATTGGGATAATGAAGAGGTACGAAAAGAAATTTATAATATAGTGAATTATTGGATAGAAAAAGGTGTCAAAGGCTTAAGATTTGATGTTATAAATTTAATATCAAAACCTGAGAAATTAGAAGATGATTCAGAGGGTGATGGAAGAAAATTTTATACAGATGGCCCAAAGATACATGAATATCTTAAAGAGCTTAATGAAAGTACTTTTGGGAAAGATTCTGATATTATAACAGTTGGAGAAATGTCATCAACTTCCCTTGAAAATTGCATAAGATATTCAGATCAAAAAGAAGAAGAATTATCAATGGTATTTAATTTTCATCATTTAAAAGTTGATTACAAAAATCAAAATAAATGGGAATTGCAAGAATGCGATTTTAAAAGCTTGAAGAATATATTTAATGAATGGCAGCTAGGAATGCAGGATGGCAATGGATGGAATGCTGTCTTTTGGTGCAACCATGATCAACCACGTATAGTGTCAAGGTTTGGAAATGATGGTAAATATCATAGGGAATCGGCTAAAATGCTGGCAACAATGATTCACCTATTAAGAGGCACACCATATGTATATCAAGGTGAAGAGATAGGAATGACAAATGCATATTTTACTGATATTGATCAATATGTAGATGTAGAGAGTTTAAATTACTTCAAAATATTAAAAGAGCAAGGCATAGATGAAGCTGAAATATATAAAGTTTTGCAGGAACGTTCAAGAGATAATTCAAGGACACCAATGCAGTGGGATGCTTCTAAAAATGCTGGGTTTAGTAAAGGAAAACCATGGATTAGTGTAAATTCTAATTATAAAGAGATAAATGTTTTGAATAGTCTAAATGATGAAAACTCAATTTTCTATCACTATAAAAAATTAATTTTCTTGAGAAAGCAGTATGATGTCATAGCTTATGGAAGTTATATACCTATACTAGAGGATAATGATTTTGTGTTTTCATATAAAAGAGAATATAAAAATGAATCTTTGATTGTGATTAATAATTTTTTTGAAAAGGAAGTTGAAATAAAGTTAGATATTGAAGAATTAGAAAAATATAAATCCATAATTACAAATTATGATGAAAGAGATTTACAATCAGTGTTTACCTTAAAACCATACGAATCAATAGCATTTTTAAAAACAGTTTAAGAATTTCAATTCATGAAAACATAGGGAAAGTATATTACCCTATGTTTTTTTCATATCTTAGTATTTTATTTTGATATTGAAAATAAAAGAGAGTTTATATTCTTCCAAAAGCAATGAAAGGGGTATATAATTAACATAGAATAGAGAACACGTGTGCATAAAGTAGATAGTAGTAATAATTTATAGTGTATGTTAAGTTATTGCAAAAACATACGGTATAATTAAAAATAACATAGAAGTATTATTATCTGCTATTTTTTATATACGTAAGAAGAGGATTGGGGAGTGGAAAATATTGATTACAGACATGACAAAAGGGAATATATCAAGACACTTAATTAAATTTGCAGTTCCTTTGGTACTAGCAAATTTATTTCAATTAACTTATAATGCAGCAGATTCAATTATTGTAGGAAGATTTGTAGGCACAGAAGCTTTAGCAGCTGTTGGTACAGCAAATCCTATAATGAACATCATAATATTCTTTATTATAGGAATTTGTATGGGAGCTTCAGTACTTATGAGTGAATATTTTGGAGCTAATGATATAAAAAAATTCAAGAGAGAAGTTTCAACTACTATGATAGCTGGACTTATATTTACTTCAATTGTAATTATATTAGGCATAATATTTATTGAACCAATATTAAAGTTAATACAAGCTCCACAAGAAATAATACCAGATGCTGCAGCTTATTTAAGGATTATATTTTTGGGACTAATTTTTACATTTTTATATAATGCATTTGCTTCAATTTTACGCAGCATAGGTGATTCAAAATCTCCATTGATTTTTTTAGCCATTTCAGCAGTATTAAATGTGGTAATGGATATTATATTTGTAGTTTATTTTAATATGGGGGTTATCGGTTCAGGAATAGCAACTGCAACAGCTGAAATGTTTTCAAGCCTTTTTTGCATTATCTATATTTATAAAAAGGTGCCCTTATTGCATTTCTCAAAAAATGAAATTATACTAGATAAAAAGTTATTAAAAATCACTATAAATTATAGCTGGGTCACAGCAATGCAGCAAACTTGCTTGTATGTGGGAAAAGTTTTTGTTCAAGCTGCCGTTAATCCTCTAGGTGTGGATGCAATTGCAACATTCAATGCAGTTAACAGGGTAGATGATTTTGCGTTTACTCCACAACAGAGTATTAGCAGTGCGATGACTACATTTTTAGCCCAAAATAGAGGCGGTGAAAAACATCATCGGATAAAGGAAGGGCTTTGGACAGGATTAAAACTTGAAATGTTATTTTGGTGCATACTTGTCTTTTCAGTATACTTTGGAGCAAATAACTTGATGAACTTATTTGTCCCAAATGAAGGATCAAAAGTTATAGAGTTAGGAGCAACATATCTTCATTTAATGGCATTTTTCTATATACTTCCAGCATGGACAAATGGAATACAAGGATACTTTAGAGGAATGGGAGATTTAAAGGTTACTTTAAGATCTACTTTTGTTCAAATGGTTGGAAGAGTATTATTTGCTTATTTACTTGCTCCGAGGTTTGGTATAGTTGGTATTGCTTTAAGCTGTCTGGGAGGATGGATTATAATGCTTTCTTATGAAGTTCCAATACTTATAAAGCATAGAAAAGAACATGCTAGGTTTATAAAAAATTTAACATAAAAGAATAGATGAAATGCTTTAGGTATATGATAATAGACCGAAAATGTGCCTTAGGATATAGGAGTGGAGAAGATTCGTATGATTAAATATTTACAGTCGAAAGTTTTTAAAATGGCTTTGTCAGCTACAATAGCAATAATGATATCAAATTATATTGGGTTACAGTTTGGAGTAACCTCAGGTATAATTGCAATCCTTACTATTCAGGATACTAAGAAGGAAGCATTGCTAATCGGAGGAAGGAGAGTAATCACAGCTGCAATAGCTATACTTTTATCTTTTGTATTATACATCTTGCTTGGTAATAATCCTATTGTATTTGGACTGTTTTTGATAATTTTTATATCAACTACTCAACTTCTAAAAATGAGTGAAGGCATGGTGCCTGGAGCAGTACTTTCAACTCATCTTTTAACAAGCACAAATATAAATGTTTCATGGATAATAAATGAAGCACAATTAACCATAATAGGAATTGGTGTTGCAATGTTATTTAATTTATATACAGCTTCTTTAGAAGATGAATTTGAAAAGAATAAGGTAAGAATAGAAGATTGTTATAGAGCTATATTATCAGACATGGCAGTAAGCTTGGTAACTCAAGCCGTACCAGTTTATGAACGAGAAATATTATTGGAAGTTGAGAAACTTATTAAAAAGTCTAAAGATATAGCGCGGACCATAAATAATAATCATTTATTTAAGAAAAACGATTATTATCTAAATTATATAGAAATGAGAATAATACAATTAGATACAATGAAAAGAATGAAAAAGCATTTTTCAAGATTTTATATGACTTATGATCAAACTAAAATATTATCGGACTTCACCAATAATGTTGCAATGAATCTTCATGAGAATAATGATTGTATTGAACTTATTGATAAATTAAATTTACTTAGAAAAGATTATGCAGATATGGAACTGCCTAAAAATAGAAACGAATTTGAAAACAGAGCTTTATTGCTTCAGTTTTTAAATGATTTAGAAGACTTCTTAATTGTAAAGAAAAAATTTAAAGAGTCTATACTATAGATAAACACCTTTAAACTTAGAGTTAAGTGGTAGCTTAACGAAATCATAAATATTTTTATTCCGAAAAACTATAAAAATATCGCTGAAGGTTCTAAGCAGCAGGTTGTATCCACTTTAGCATGTTCCAACTTTCAGTTTGACAAGCTAAAGTGGAACAACCTTTAGAGGAAACTCGATTCACATCCGTTCACTGAGTACTCACAGAGTAAGCGACCATCATCAAATCATAGATTTGAGATGTCTGC
>NZ_LZZL01000127.1:0-11821 GCF_002006495.1 Clostridium sp. BL-8 | reverse complement strand
CACTGTGTGAAAGTTCGAGACACCAAATGCAAGATTTGGACTCTCACTTTTGGTTCACTGCTTATCAATAGATTGCTCTAATAGACTGACTATGAGAGCAATCTACTTCCTTGTCTGATGAAAAATATACTTGGCATATTGTGACTTGTTATTTTCTTTCATATGCCCTAAAAAAGCACTCTTAATGTAAGAGTGCTTTTTTTCTAGAATATTATTCAGCTATTGCTTCAACGTCTACTGGGTAAACACTTGCTTTCTTCTTATCTCTACCAAGTCTTTCGAATTTAACAATTCCATCAACTTTAGCGAATAAAGTATCATCTTTACCTCTTCCAACATTTTCACCTGGGTGAATTTTAGTTCCTCTTTGTCTATAAAGAATGTTTCCAGCAAGAACAAATTCTCCATCAGCAGATTTAGCTCCTAATCTCTTAGATTCAGAGTCTCTACCATTCTTAGAACTACCAACTCCCTTTTTGTGAGCGAATAATTGAAGGTTCATAATTAGCATGTGACTACACCTCCTCTTTTATAAAAGTTATATATTCTTTACGTTTCTTTTGCCCTACTAATGCATCAAAGCCTAAAATTACACTTTCCACGCTTTTTTCAAAGGTTTTAAGTAAAACCTGAGCCTGGTTTAGTTCTTCCTGATTAAAATCCTGAAGGTCTAATTTTAAGTATCCGTCTTTCATCTCATAAGTTGAATTAAGCTTTAAAACTTCATCCAAACCAATGATTACACTTTGAGATAATACAGAAACTGAATTACATATCATATCAAATGCTTCTCCAATAAGTGCAGAATCATTTGAAAAGTCTCTGTCGCCACTCATTGCATGACCATTTATTACGAAACCAACTATAACATCTTTATGTTGTTTAACTTTTACTTTAATCATAATTTTATTATGCTTCGATCTTTTCGATTACTAACTTAGTGTAAGGTTGTCTGTGTCCGTTCTTTCTTCTATAGTCTTTTTTAGACTTATATTTGAAAACTATAACCTTCTTTGCCTTACCTTGTGCTGCAACCTTAGCTACAACTTTAGCTCCTTCAACTACTGGAGTACCAACTTTGATACCTGCATCAGTTCCTACAGCTAAAACTTCGTTTAATTCAACTGTTGAGTCAACATCAGCGCTAAGTTTTTCAACGTATATTACGTCTCCTTCTTGAACTCTGTATTGCTTTCCACCTGTTGCTAATACTGCGTACATTAAAACACCTCCTCATAACGGTCTCGCCACTTTTGGTACAAAGATTTAACTTTGTTTTCTATAAAACCTTACGTGCGCGGTTTACGAATTTCAGTCTACCACAAATTTCTCATGTTGTAAAGTTTTTTTTAATTTCATACTTATGCAAAAATTCTTTTTAAAGGCCACAAGCTTTTCTTCCTCGACTGTAAACTGTTAATTGTGAACTGTTAACTGAATTAAGTAGTCCTTCAAATTATCTTTTTGGCCTTGAAATAGCAATGGTTCAATTTTATACCCTTCTATATTATCTACATAAGTCAAATATATTTCTTTATCCAAACCATCTATTTCTTTCACGAAATCAAATAAATTTTCTTTAATTCTGTCTTTATAAATATTATCTAATTGTATATGGAAGCTGTTTATCGAGTTTTCTTCCTTCATTCTTATTATTTCATTTTTAATAAGACCTTCAATATAAGATAGTTTTAAAATCATTCCTCTTCCTTTACACAAGTCGCAGTTTTCTTCCATATACTCATATACACTCTTTCCTTGTCTCTTCCTTGCAATTTGAACAAGATCCAGTTGAGTAAATGGGAATATCTTTACATTACCTTTATCTGATCTTAAACTTTCCTTAAGTGAATCCATCACAATTTCCTTTTGACCTTTATCTCTCATATCAATAAAATCTATTACTATTATTCCACTTAAATTCCTAAGCCTTATCTGTTTTCCTATTTCTTTCGCAGCCTCTAAGTTAGTCTCTAGAATAGTCTTATTAAAACTTTTTTCTTTTACATTCTTTCCACTGTTAACATCAATAACGTACATTGCTTCAGTTTTATCTATGACAATATATCCTCCACAAGGCAAATTGACTTTATTATGTCTTAATTTTAATAATTCTCTTTCTAAATTATAAAAATCAAAGAGACTTCTATACCCATCATACTTTTCAACCTTAAAATTTTCCTGTCCTTTTATAAAATGAAGTATTTTTTCAAGATCCATATCATCATTCACATAAATTTTTATTATTTCTTCTTCATTAAAATTCATTAGAAGCTTAAATAAGCTTAAATCTTCACCATAAAGCTTTTTTTCTCCTATTGAGTGCTTCATTTTTTTATCTAAGTCTTTAAATTCTTCGTAAAGTTTATTTATTTCATTTTTAAGAACTTCTAAGGTTACATTTGCACCTTCTGTCCTTATAGTAATTCCTGCATCTTCTAAAGAACTTATGTTATCCCGAATTTCTTTCTTCTTTTCTTCCTCTTCTATTCTTTTAGAAAATTCTATTCCGGTTTCATAACAATTTAAGACAACATATTTCCCAGGAATTGAAACTTTAGAAGATAACTTAGCCCCCTTATCATTAATAGGTTCTTTTATTACTTCTACCAATATCTCCTGTCCTTTTTTTATGCCTTTTTCTTTTAGCTCCTCGCTGTAATACATGTATCCTTCTTTATCTAAACCTAAATCAATAAATATTGAATTTATGGCTGGAAGAATATTTTTAATTCTTCCTTTATAAATTTCTCCTATTACAGGCTTATTGTTATTTTCTTCTACAATGCTTTCTATCAATTCATTATTTGATTTAACAGCTATCCTTAAAACTTTTTCTCTTCTCTCAATAAAAATCTCTTTCATTCTTATAACACCCACTTCTCAGTACTTATAATTCTTAACTCCTAACTTTACTAAGTGGAATAAGTTTATCGTTTTTATAAAAATACATTTCTTCGCGCTTTACATTAACAAAAGAATCTAAAATGGCATTTGATGTTTTTTCCTGAATATATTGAACAAGTAAATCTGCACTTAAATGTTCTCTGCTTCCTGTACTTATTACCACATTGAGTACTAAATATTCATCTTTAATCCAAAAGCTAAACTCTTTTACAAAAGTTCTTATGTTAACTTCTCTTTCACCTTTTTTACTTTTCTTTATAGCATTCCATTCCTTTGCTTCTAAAAGCTTATTAATTTCTTCTTCAAGTTTAGACACATCAGAATACTTAATCTTTATTGTATATCTAGCTGCATCAATTAATGCCATAGCTTGTGGCACTTTCTTTTCTCCTTCTTTGTAAGGAATTGCTGTAGCACTTATATATTTTATTCCACTTGGAGCAGTTTCATTTAATTTATCCACAATTTCTTTTTCATCTACCTCAGTTGTGAGCACCATATCCATATATTCCCCACTTGAATATACTCCAACCGATAAAGGCTGAGCTATTGAAGTGTTCATATGTGGATTAAAGCCTTGTGAAAATTCTACAGGAAGTCCCGCTCTTCTAATATTTTTTTGAATAGTTTTAAGAACATCTAAATGAGATATAAATTTTATATTTTCTTCTTTAGTAAATTTAGTTAAGTATCGCACCTTCAAAACACTCCCCATCTTTAAAGTTCACATTAACACCACAGCCAGTACATCCGACTCTGCAGTTTTGTGTTAATTCTGCTTTCTTAGCCTTTTCATTTTCTATCTCTAAGTACTTTCTATTTACTCCAATATCAATAAAATCCCAAGGCAATACTTCATCATAGCTTCTTTCTCTATACGCATAGAAATCTGGGGTTAAACTGCATTCTTTCATAGCTTCCATCCATATATTGAAATTAAAGTATTGATCCCATCCATCAAACTTAGCCCCTTTTTCAAAAGCTTTTATTAATACATCACATAATCTTCTGTCTCCTCTTGCAAAGACAGATTCCATTACAGATGTTTTTTGTTCATGATAGTTGTATACTATACACTTAGACTTAATCGAAGATTTAACTGCTTTAATCTTTTCAGTAACATCTTCAAACTTAGCCATTGGAGCCCATTGGAATGGTGTAAATGGCTTTGGTATAAGTATTGAAGTACTTACCGTAAGTCTAAGACCTTTGTTATTATTTATCTTATTAGGTACTTGCTTGTATCTATATACTATTTTTTCTGCTAACTCTCCAATTCCCATGCAGTCTTCTAATTCCTCATATGGAAGCCCAACCATAAAATAAAGTTTTAAAGTCTTCCAGCCTGCTTCAAACGCACTTGTTGCTGCATCTAATATTTTCTCCTCAGTAAGCCCCTTATTTATTATGTCTCTCATTCTTTGAGAGCCTGCTTCAGGCGCAAAAGTAAGTCCAGTCTTTCTTACCTTTTGAATATCTTTAAGTAAATCAACTGAAAATGCATCTACTCTTATTGATGGGAGCGCTATACCAACTCTATCCTCTTCATGTTCATGAACTAAATCTGTTATTAGGCCTCTTATATCAGAATAATCACAGGTACTTAAGGATGAAAGAGAGATTTCTTCGTAACCAGTGCTTTTAACTAATTTTCTTGCTAATTCTTTTAAATCTTCTTTTGTCTTTTCCCTAACAGGTCTATAAATCATACCTGCCTGACAGAATCTACAGCCATTAGTACATCCTCTAAATACTTCTAAAACTATTCTATCATGGACAATTTCTGTATATGGAACAATTATATCTGTTGGAAAATCAACCTTAGTATAATTATTTATAATTCGCTTTGTAACCATCTTTGGCACATCATCATATTTGGGTTTAAATTCTTTTATTGTATTATCTTCATTATATATAACCTCATATAATGAAGGCACATATATTCCTTGAATCTTAGATATTTCCCTTAAGAATTCTTTCTTATTCCATTTATCTTTATACTTATTGTAAACATCTAAGACATCATTCATCATTTCTTCGCCTTCACCAATTTCAAAGAAATCTACTATATCATATAAAGGTTCTGGATTATATGCACAAGGACCTCCTGCCATAACTATAGGTTCATCCTCTCCTCTTTCCGATGCCCTTACAGTTATTCCAGATAAATCTAGCATATTCAATATATTTGTATAACTCATTTCATATTGAAGAGTAAAACCTAAAATATCAAATTCTTTTAAAGAATCTTTAGTTTCCAGAGCAAATAAAGGAATATTATTTTTTCTCATTTGCTCTTCCATATCAGGCCATGGTGCAAATGTCCTTTCACAATATGTATCACTTCTTTGATTTATAGTATGATAAAGAATTCTACTTCCTAAATGGGACATTCCAACTTCATAAACATCTGGGAAACAAAATGCAAATCTTATATTCACTTCTGCTGGATTCTTAATTACTTGATTTAATTCTCCACCAGTATATCTACTTGGTTTTTCAACCTTAAATAAGATATCATCCGAAATTTTATTCATTAATATATTTCCTCCTTAAAACACATATCAATGTGTAATTCTCTTAAGTGTTTAAAACTCATAATTATAGTTTTGTCAATTAAATAAAAAAACATTAAGTCTACTTCCGCATAAATAAAAGAAGTATAAACTATTATTGCTATACTTCTCTTTTGCTATCCCTATTCTAACACAATTAATTCTTATTGAAAACAACCTTATTCCTAATGAATTCTACATATACAACATATAAACTAGGTCTATAACTTAGAGCTTATATTTTTTATAACTCATAATTTTGTGCAAATAATCTAAAAATCACAGGTAATAACTCTAATTTTCGATTTATTTATCTATAATGTGTTACGTCTTTTTTGGGAGATACCTTACTATATCTAATATCAAGTCCTAATAGAATAATTGATAAACCTACATTAATACCAAATACAAAACCAAATATTCCATAAAGACGTAACTTACTAAAAAAGTCTCCTGCAAATGAGTTAAATAACATATCAATTTCTTTAGGATCAAGTGCTTCAATTTGTTTATTACTTAGGTTCTTTAAGTTTATTTCCTGTAATATAGGAACAATATATTCACTAGCAGAACTTAATCCTATTTGTATTATTTGGCCTACTATATAATTTTTCAAATCATCTGTGACAAAATCTAAATTATCATCAATTGCATTTTGTACTACTTTTTCTATTAAGTTAATATTAGTTTTATTAAATGCTTCATCTTCAAAAATATTCTTAACAACTTTCTCAATATCTCTATCTAAAATATCGCAATCAATAATTTGCTTTATCTGCATCTTAGATATTGTGCTATCATAAAGCTCTTCTCCAAACACAGCTAAATGTTTTTTAGACATTTCACTAGAACTAATTAAATTTAAAGCCTTATGTACAACCTCTTTGACATTTTCATCTGTAATTCCATCAAAAACTTGTAAACTCGATATATTGAAAAATGGTTCTATTAATTTTTCTTCTAAAAACTCTCCTGTTATTTTAGATATAGCCTCTGCATTTTTACTTAAGCTACTATAAACATCTTCTTTTATTATATTAAATTCATTATAAAACTTTTCATAAACTAAATCTAAGCTATGTACGTTACATAATTTAAGATATTCTATAAGCGGAGTTGAAAAGACATGTTCTAAAACAAAAGTACTAAACTTATTAATATTTTCTCTTAAAGCAGTTTCTTTATTAAACTTTTCAAATATATTATCAATCAGCATTACTGTATTGATTTTATCAGCCTTAATCTTTAATTCGCTTACTTTCATTGGATAAATATTTTTATCTAATACCATCCTCCAGATATTAATGATCTTATCTCCTTCGCTTTTCACAAATATTGGCAGTTTCTTATACAATATGATTTCTACAACCTTATATGCTATGTCATCTCCACCAAAAGCTCCATAAGCTATCTTCTCAAAAAAATTAAGATTATCTTTAATTGTCTCTTGTACGGTAAAGGCAAGCTGCTCTTTATTGCTTTGTAAATATAAAATAGCTCTATCCGTAATTTTATCAGCTAATATCTCTAGGTTTACATCAATAATTTCTTTAACTTTTCCATTAAACATTGATCCAATATCATTATTCTCATATAACCCATCATTTAAAAACTGTTTTATTTTATTGCCTGCATCTGTTTTTAAATCATTAGTAATATATGAGTAAAGCTTAATTTCAAAATTCCCCTTGGCCTTATTAATAGAGGCTTTTCCCAAAATATCTTCACATGATTTTTTTATTTGTAAATCATAGTCATTTCTATAGGCGCTAATAATTGTATTTATTAAATCTGTTTCCTTGGCACTATTAATTTTTTCTTTGAGAATCTTTTCAATTTGAATCTCAGCATATTGTTTTGTTTCAAATATTTCTCTTGGTAAAATATCATTAACATGATTATCTGAAGAAAGTTTTTTCTGTGCCAAATCAACCAAGTAATTTTCAGCTTCATTAAGGCTATCTATTAACTTTGGCATAATACTTAAAACATGATTATTTTTAATAAATTTATCAAACTTAGTTTCTTTTATTTTATCTGCTATTTTTTTAGCTAAACTTGATTTATTATCACAATATTTTAAAATCCTTGTATAAATATATCGTCCTATATCTCGTTTCTTATTTCTAACAAAGTTAACTAAAACTTGATAATTATTATTCGTTACTATGGCCATTAACGCTGATGTAGTAGTATCTTTATGCTTATTAAAACTTTTATTAATTTCCTCTTTATTTAACAATTCTTCATCAATTAATTTAGCCATTCCAACTGCAAACTGGTTTTTATGGGCTGGAATATACCCTAAAGCAAATTTCTTAAAAAACGGTATTTTTGAAACAATTTTATTTTCTTTATATGGATGAAAAATCATCCACAATGCTATTACATTTGTTATGTAACCAATGCCTGCCATGATTGCAAGTGACATTATTAAATTAAGAAGGCTTCCTGGGAACCCATACCACCCAATAGAATCAGGAAAAATTAGCTGATATGCTATTCCTACCACTGTTCCAAGGATACCTCCAAAAACAGAAAGAGGCTTAAGCTGATTTCCCATAAACTCCTGAACTATGTCGCAAATCTCATCTTCATCATATTTATTTAGATTATCTTTTGCGAATTTTTTAATATTGCCATCCAATAAATCTGGAAGCTTAGAAATTAATGTAGGATATCCTTCATTTATTAGAATATCTGATAACTGCTCCTTATTAAAATATGTATTGATTACTTCTCTGACTTCACGTTTCTTATTTTTATCCACAGTTTCCTCATAGCTTACCATGAAATTATCCACAATAAAGTCTGAAATATCCACTTCATACTTTTCTAATGTTGAAACTAAATTTATATTTTTTACTTTTGAAACTATAAAGTTCTTTAGCTTTTCCTTATATATAACGCTATCTCTATTTAATACATTACCAGCTAGACTTACAAATTTATTAGACAACTTAGAAACTTTATTTTCTGGAAGTAATTGTAACAAATTCTTATTAAATAATTCATGACCTTTTATATTTATAAAATCACTAATTGCAGTATTAATCTTCTCACTTAATTTATCTTTATTTCTAAAAATACTCCTATATAGTGCCGGTTTTAATTTAGTGTTAAATAAACTTACTAAATCAAGTTCAATAAATTTATCTATACTCTTTGAGAGCTGTGATTTAACTATAGCTCCTATAATATTTTTTCCATGAAGATTAAACTGTTTAATAATAAAATCTACTGCTTTTTCATAACTTATAAAATCCTGCTTCTCAAGTAACTTCACAATATCTTTTATCTTTTTATTTTTTAAATAATTTATTATTGTATTGGTTAATTTATTATAAGAATCATCATCTAAACTATTATTAAAATAATTAATGATTTTATTCACAATATCATTTTCAGATGAAATATCTCCCATAAGTGCACTTCTAACTTTTGAAATTACAAGCTTCTTAATATTTTCATCCATACCGTCAATAGCTTCATCAATGGCTTCTTCAATCATTTCATCAAAAGATTCTTTATTACGTGAAATCCATTCTGATATATATGGCATAATTTTAGGAATAATTGTCTTTATGAATACTGTCAAATGAGTTTCTATTTCAGCTGGAAGAAGTTCATAAATTGTAAAATCAATATCTTTTCCAATCAAATAAAGCTCATTTATAAAATTTAATATTAATTCCCTGCCCTTAGGAGAATTAATAAGATCATTCATTTTATTATATAGATTAAGGTTAATCTCTTCTTCTTCAGAATCTGAAATAAATTTATTAAGGGTATAATCATTAATTCTTTCTTGCAATTTTATAACAGTTGAATTTACGTTTATAGCTTCAAGTATTTTATCAAAGAATATTTGACAGGATTGTTCATCTTTTAAAATATTCTCATTAACTATCTCTATAATGTTTTTAGATACATTGTTAATCAATTTTCCTTGTAATTCTTCTGAAAAAATTTCTGAAAGCTTCTTGTTAGAATTTTCTTCATACAAATCAGAAATAAACTCTTTAAGTGTACTGCTTTTTTCAACTTCATTTACTAATAACTCATATGTTGAAGTTACTATTTGAGAAATTTGTTCTTCATTTAATAAATCCTCTAAGTTCATTTTAGTAAAAATGTTACCTAAAAATTCTGGCAAAACTCCATGTAAATTTTTTCTTATAAATCCTTCGCTTCTAATAGCACTATTAGAAAAATCAAAAACTTCCTGTACTTTCATATCTCCAATATTATCATTTAATCCTTTTTCCAAAAAGAATTCAGAAATCTGATTAATGTAGACATTCAAATTCTTATTTGAAATTTCAGCTTTTAAAGTTTTAGAATTTATTATATCTCTTTCAAGTAAGTCACTAATTTCTTCTATAAATTTTTCTCTTTTCTTTTTTACTACTCCACCTAGCTTTAAAGGTGTATATTCCTTAAAAAGCATGTTTACAGCGTATTTATTTGTTATATATCCTGATATTCCTCCCGAAATACCTTGTAATAGTATTAGTAAAATAAACTTTAGCATAATTCTTTTCTCCTAATGTTTTTTATAATTCTATATTAGTTCATTATTGATACTCAAAATACTGTCTTTGCTTTATATTATAATAACTTTTTAGTTATATTTCTACATTTACTGGCATTTCACACTTTTTTAAACTATACCTAAGACATCTTTAATTTACATCACCTTTTCCAAATAATCTCTCTAGTATTTTTTTTAAGTAATTAATTTCTTCCTGTTTAATATTATCAGGTATATTAATAACAAATTGACGCGGTTTAATAACGTTTAATCCTTTAATTTCATTCTGTGGAAATGTAATAATTGAACTCAGCTCCTTGGTAGAAACCAGATTTCCGAATACCAAAGTTCCTTGATCATCTAAATATTGTGAAATTGCACTTCTAGCCAATGGATTATTTATACCTTTTCCTTCTGGAAAATTACCATGAGGTAATTGAAATTTCTTATATGCATCTATTTTAGCATTATCTTTATTTAAATCAAAAGCTCTTATTGGTATCTTATTTCCAGTTTTCCCTCCTAAAAGCAACTTACTTAGATTCTCTAATTTAATTAATGTAGCTTTCTTATCAGTAAACAAAAGCGTTGAGGTATTAAACATTCCTTTTCCTTTTCCATAATCTAATCGTGGAAAAAGAATTTCATCCATGTATGTCATCCACTCTTGAACTTCCTTATTTGTAGTTACAATATTTGTACTTGTTGAGGTTCCATCTGTTGTGTCACGTACCTCTGTTACGGATGAATCTGTTGTGTTTCCTGTAGAAACTCCAGGATTTATTGTAACAGTTCTTGTAGTACTTTTATTAAAGCTCTCTCCTATAGTTGTACCTTCTTGATTACTATTTGATGTAGCAATACTTCTATTTCCCGAATTATTTTCATTGTTCCTTTGAATTGTTTCTGATCTATCATTTGTTTCTGATACATTGGCAGATGTATCGCTTCCCTTTTGTTCACTTCGAGAACTCTCAAGATATAATGAATTACTGACTACATTTGTAAATGACTCTCCTGCCGAAGTTGCAATACTAGTAGTAGATGACTTAGATACAGATTCTTGCACATCACTTATAGCAAGAGACGAGAACGATGTATATAAATTCATTAAGTTATTTTCAATATTCCATATATCCTTAATATCTAAAGGCGTTGAAATTGTCAAAATGCCATATTCATCGCCATTCATAATGTTAACTAATTTATCCATATATTTATCTGATTCGTCATTTAACCCTTGAACTCCTTCTAACACGCTAAAACATTCCATTCCATTAATAGTTTCAAATAACTTCTGCTTTTCATCTGATATTAATTTTGAAACTTTACTGCCAATTAGGCTTTTCTCTATGCTTGGCTTCAATATAGAATCCCCTATTTCCTCTAATTCTAACTCCGTTTCTTTATCATAATAGAAATCTCTTGCTATTCCAAAATAAAAGTGAACAGCATCAGTATGACCTATTATTAAATATATAAAATTTATACCACATATTTTTATTGAGCTTAAAATATTTTCTATAGCTTCCTTTCTAGATGCTTTTTGCTCAATTGCTATTTCTTCCATATAATACAAATGCAAGTCATCTTCCAGAAATAGTCCAGTCTCTTTTATTTCTATTTCTTTATCACTTCCTAGGTAAAGATTATCTTTTTGTGATAAAAAACTTAATACTTCATCTCTCATAAATAATTACCCCAACTATTATTTTTTTAATATACTTTTAGCTTAGGCACAATCAAATAAATAACAAGTTAATTTACCTTCTTGCCTGATGAAAAATATTCAAGGCAACCTTGGAACTGTTATTTATTTTCATGT